>NZ_JBJZOG010000044.1:0-52886 GCF_047200535.1 Micromonospora mangrovicola
GGGGGGGGGGGGGGGGGGGGCCCCCCCCGCCGCCCACCCGCACCCCTTACCAGGCATCGTCGAACATCACCGCATTGACCGGCGGGCACCGCCGCACGGCGGCTGCAGCTCCCGCCCGGGCCGGGCAGTCTCCCGTACGCGCGATCGCGCGCCGGCACGCGAGGTCCCCGCGTCGACCGGCTGCCCACCCTGCGGCACCGGATCGCCGCCGCGCTGGGCGGCCACGTCGGCGCCCCACCCACCGACCCCCACTGACCACCCCCGTTGCCCCCGCCCCGCCCCCGCCGCGCTCGCCCCCCCGCGCTCGCCCACACGGCGGCGACGGCCCTGTTTCACGGAAAGAGTGGCCTCCGCGCGGGGCATGGGCGCTGTTTCCGTGAAACAGCGCGGATCTTGGGGTGGGGGAGGGGTGGGGTCAGTTGGGGTGGTCGAGGATGGCGCTGAAGCGTTCCTCGGCGAGGTCGAGCTGGGCGAAGATGTGCTGCTTCACCGGGGCGGAGAGCGGGGTGTCCGGGCGGGCGATCAGGTCGCGGAAGACGGGCACCAGGGGGCGGTACTTGGCCGCCGACCGGGCCACCTTCGGCCCGACCGTGTGGATCACGCCCACCCCGTTGTCGGTGAAGTCCGACATCTTGATCACCCGGGCCCAGGGCTCCCGGTCCAGGCTCGCCGCGACGTGCTCGCGGTACTGCACGTGCCGGTCGCGCCCCGGGTCGTATGCGGGGTTGGTGACCGCCCCGACCAGCCGGGCGACGCGCGGGCCGAACCGGTCGGCGAGCGCCGCGAGGGCCGCCGCCGTGGGGTCGCCCGTGGCGTCCGGTCCGGCCAGTTCCGCCGGGTGGTCCTCCACGGCGTCGTGCAGCAGGCCCGAGACGATCACGTCCACGTCCCGGACGTGGTAGTGGTGCATCATCCGGATCGCCACCCGGAGCAGGTGGTTGAGGTACGGCTCGCGCACCCGGCGGTCGTCGCGGTGCAGCTCGGCGGCCAGGCCGAGGGCGGCCGTGAGCCGCTCGCGGGCGGCGTCGTCAAACGTCTCGATCTCCAGCCGGAACCGCGCCAGCAGGCCCGGCTCGCCGTGGATCTCGGTGATCGCGTGCATCGGCATGGTGGCCAGGTATGCGGGGAACTCCATGGTCCACTTATAGCCGATCTTCACTACCGGCAGGGTCGGCCGTCGTCCACCCGACGGCCGTCAGCGGTTGGCGGAGAGCCGCTTGACGAGGCGCACCGTCGTGCCCTCCGGGGTGCCGACGATGGTCGCCTCGTCCATCACCCGGGCCATGATCAGTCGGCCCCGGCCGCGCTCGTCGCCGTCCCCGCCTTCGTCCGTGCGCCAGCCGCCCTGGTCGCGTACCTCGATCTCCAGCAGGTCGTCGCGCAGCTCGGCGCGGAGCGTGGTGATCCCGCCGGGGGCGAAGCGGTACCCGTGCTCGATGGCGTTCGCGCAGGCCTCCCCGGTGGCGATCAACACCGTCTCGACGTCCCACTCGGCCACGCCCAGGGCGTGCAGCCAGCCGCGCAGCCGCTCCCGGGTGGGGGCGAGTTCCCCCGGGTCGGCCGGCACCGCGATGGTGAGCACCGGGTCGGGCCGGTGCCGGGGCACAGCCTTGCCCCCGCCGCCGGTCCCGGCGGCTGCCCCACCCTCCACGTCCGGCCCCCTGTCCCGCGCACGTCCCCGAGCCCGGGCGCTCGCTGGCGCTGTCACCGCCCTCACCTATTGTCCCCGGCGGGAGCGTGGTTCATTCCCCGACCCGGCGGTCGGCCCGGCGCCGCCCCGGTCCAGGAGATCATTGCGCACCGCTGCCGGCGCCCCGTCCCCGGGGACGGCGGGCACGCCGACGGCGCCCGGGTGACAATCAGCCGATGGACCGGGTGCTGGAGGTGCTGGTGGCGCTGCCGCCCGCACTGGTCCTGGCGTTGGTCTTCCTGCTGCCCGCCCTGGAGGCGTCCACCTTCCTCGGCCTGCTGGTGCCCGGCGAGGTGGCGGTGCTGGTCGGCGGGGTGCTCGCTCACGAGGGGCGGCTGCCACTCTGGGCGGTGATCGTGGCGGCGGTCGCCGGGGCGGCCCTCGGTGACCAGGTCGGCTATCTGCTGGGCCGCCGGTACGGCCGCCGGCTGTTGGACCGTGCGCCCCGGCGGTTCGTCCGCTCCGGGGAGCTGCGCCGAGCGCTGGACCTGATCCGCCGCCGGGGCGCGGTGGCGGTGGTGCTGGGGCGGTGGGCGGCGGCGCTGCGCGCGCTGGTGCCCGGGCTGGCCGGGATGAGCGGCATCCCGCGTCGCGCCTTCACCGTGGCGAACGTGGCGGGCGGGGCGCTCTGGGCGGTCGCCGTGGCCGTGCTCGGTTACCTCGCCGGCGCGTCATACCGGCTGCTGGAGCGGCGCCTCGGCTGGGGCGGCGAGGCGGTGCTGGCCGTGGTGGTGCTGCTGGTGGTGGTGCGGGTGGTCCGCGCCCGCCGGGCCGCCCGCCGGGAGCGGGAGGTGCCGGCGGGGCGGACCTGAACCGGGCGGCACCGGCGTCCGTCGGCCCCCGTCGGTCCGGCGGACGGCCCGGTGCGGCCGTCGGTGCGGCCCCGCGCCGGGCGGAACCGGGGGTGGCGCCGGCTCAGTCGGCCACCAGGTGGTCGCCGCCCCACCCCGTGTTCCGCTCGCGTTGCCGGCGGACGAGGTACGTGCCCGGCGCGATGCCGGAGCCGCCGTGCTCGGGGTGGACGAGGTAGGCGGGCCCGGTGCACCGCAGCGCGCCGACGGCGAGGGACACCGGGTCGGCCACGTCGGTGCTCCAGTGGGCGTCGCCCGGTTCGGCGACCAGGGTGTGCGGGTTGCCGCCGGCCGCACCGCGCAGCAGCTCAACCCCGGCCGGCGGCACCGGACGCCAGCGCGCCCGGGCCGCCAGGTGCACGTCGTCGAGCACGTGCAGCGGGACGACGAGCAGATCCCCCTGGGCCTGGAGGCCGGCCAGGACGGGGATGCGGACCTGCTGTTCGAGGTGGTCGAGCACGGTCAGGCCGGTCAGGTCGGTCAGCTTGTTCAGGGTCATGGTCATGGTGGTCACCTTCAGGTTCGGCGGAGCAGGAGGACGTACTGTTCGCCGGTCAGGCCGTACGACCAGCCGGCGGCGGCGACGGGATCGTCGAGGTGGGCGGGGACGATGAGCCCGTACCGGCGGCGTCGGCCGTCGCGCTCGACGGAGCCGTTGACCGCCAGCAGCACCCGCGCCGCAGTGCCCCACACCTGCCGCGGCAGGTCGTAGAGCTGCAGCCGGCAGCCGGGGTTGCCCGGGTCGGGCGCCTCGGCGACCAGCCGCAACCGGGCCTGGTCGAGGTAGGCGTCCCAGCCGAGGTGCTCGATGGCGCACCGGCGCACCTCGACGTTGCGTTCCCGGGCGATCCGTTCGACGGTCGGCTCGCGGATCACCCAGTCCGGTACGGCGGTGCCGTGCCAGGAGTGGGCACCCCAACCGTCGGCGTACCCGACGGCCGGCCCGTGCCCGTTGTGCGTGCGGATCTCACCGTGCCGCGCGCCCGGCGCGGCCTCGGTGTGCACGACGGTGGTCCGTTCGGTCACCAGGCAGACCCGTTCCCGCGGCCACCACCAGCCGGCGGAGCGGGCCACCTCGGCCCACAGGTCGAGCTGCCGATCGTCGTCGGGGGCGAACACGGCGGGGCGCAGCCGCCGCCGCACGTCCTGGTAGGCCACCCGGGGCACGTCGTGCTGCCCGTGCCAGCGCAGCCCGGGTGGCTCGCCGACCGCCTGTGCCAGCGCGGTCCGCAGCGGGTCACGCACCGCGTCGTGCACCGACCGGGTCAGCAACTCGCGTACCCCGACCCGGAGCAGGTCGGCGAGGCTCGCGCCGACGGCGAACGCCTCGGCCGGTGGCAGGGTGCGCGCCGCCCGGTTGCGGGTCCACCAGGTCTCCGCGGTGGCCTCGCCCCCGTCGAGCCGGTCACCGAGCGCGGCCCATTCGACGGCGAGCTGGTGCGCCACGTGCCAGGGCGCGGACTGGTCGGGCGGGTCGCCGAAGCGGATCGGGGATTCGTCCAGCAGGTCGACGGCCTGCCGGGGGCTGGCCACCCAGTGGAAGCGGGGTCGGGGCCGGCCGAGCCGGGCGTACAGGCCGGTGATGGACCGCTCCGCGCGCTCCCGGTCGGCGGGCTCGGTGCTCAGCGCGGTCCGTAGCCAGTCGTCGCGGAGTTCCGCCGCCCGGTACCAGCGGTCGAGGTGGGCCGCCGGGTCCCGGCCGAGTCCGGCGCGGCGCCTGGCCCGCTGCCGGTTACGCGCGCTCATCGCGCCAGGGCGTACACGCCCTTTCTCTCGATCATGTCGTCGATGCTGGCAGAGCCGGCCGCCCCGGGCAACCCCGTTCACGGCCCGGGCGCAGCACGGCGGTGTCGTCTATCTCGATCGCTCGCACCCGGTAGCGCTCGACCTCGACCCGGCCCAGGGCGCCGTCGAGGGCGGGCCGGCCGTCCAGGCGACGCCGTCCCACCCACGGGGCGCGGGCGTAGTAGGCGTCCGGGCGTCCCCAGGCGGCCACGGTGGCGATGCCGGTGACCGGGCCGAGCCGGCCGGCGGCGAGTGCGCCGGTCAGCTCGGTCAGCGCCGCCGAGCCGAGCGCCTGGAAGCCGACCTGCACGACCCGCCCGGTGGCGGCCGACGCGGCCGCGAGGGCCCGGTGCTCGGCCAGGTCGAGCACCGGTGGCTTCTCCAGCAGCACGTCCGCCCCGGCGTGGAGGCGCAGCCGCCCGGCGGCGTGCAGCGGCGCGATGGCCCGCCGGTGCCAGCGCCCGTGCCCGTTCGCCCCGACCAGCGCCAGCCGGGGCGGGGCACCGGCCGGTGCCGGCCGGCCGCGGGCCGCGCCGGACCCGTCGGCGGCCGGACCGGGGCCGGTCGGCACGCGACCCGCCGGGCCGGTCACCGCGCACCGGCCAGGGTGGCGCGGACGCCGTGCCGCTGCAGGGCGGTGAGCCAGCCGGTCACGTCGGCGCGAACCTCGTCGTCGGCGGCCAGTTCGGCCGGAAAGACCTCGCGTACGGCGAACAGGGCGTCGACCACCCCGGCGGGGGTGTCCCGGCCGGCGGCGAGCGCGTCCCGCAGCCGGTCGGCGAGCGGGTCGTCCAGCGGCAGCGGGCGGCCGTCGTCGGCGTGACCGAGCAGGAAGCGCAGCCAGGCGGCCACCACGAGGGCGCACCAGTGGGCCGGCCGCCCGGCGGCGCGCAGGTCGGCCATGGTGTGCAGCACCCGCTGTGGCAGCTTCTGCGAACCGTCCGTGGCGATCTGGAGGGTGCGGTGCCGGATCGCCGGGTTGCCGAACCGGGTGAGCACCTCCTCCCCGTACGCCGGCACGGAAACACCGGGCGGCGGGGTGAAGCTGGGCGTGACGTCCTCGGCGACCAGCCGACGCAGCACGGTGGTCAGCTGCGGCAGGGCGAGGGTCTCGGCGACGATCTCCGCGCCCGCGAGCGCGCCCAGGTAGGCGGTGGCCGAGTGCACCCCGTTGAGGGCGCGCAGCTTCAGCCGCTCCCACGGGCCGGCGTCGCCGGTGAGGACCGCCCCGGCCCGCTCCCACGCCGGGCGTCCGCCGGGAAAGTCGTCCTCGATGACCCACTGGGAGTAGGGCTCGGCGGCCACCGCCGCCAGGTCGGCGACCCCGAGCACCCGCCGGGCGGTGGCCAGGGTCTCCGGGGTGCTGGCCGGCACGATCCGGTCGACCATGGTGCCCGGGAAGGTGACCTGCCGCGCCACCCGGTCGGCGGTCTCGTCGGGCACCCGGGCCAGCGTGAGGCACTGGCCGACCAGGCCGCGCAGCCGACGCCCGTTGGCGGGCAGGTTGTCGCAGCTGACCAGGGCGATCGGGCCGGCGTCGGCGGCGGCCCGGGCCAGCAGTCCCCGGACCAGCAGCCCGGGCACGGTCCGCGGCGGCCGGTCGGTGGTGAGGTCGGCGGTCAGCTCCGGGTCGGCGCGCAGCGTCCCGGTGACCGGGTCGAGCTGGTACGCCTTCTCGGTCACGGTCAACGTCACCACCCGGATCGCCGGGTCGGCGAGCAGGCGGACCACGGCGGCCGGGTCACCGGCGGCGTGCCGTACCCCGGCCAGGGCGCCGACCACCCGGCTGGCCGCGCCCTCGGCGGAGAGCGCGGTGACGCTGAACAGGGCGTCCTGCGCGGCGAGGGCCTCGACCACGGCGGCGCTGCGGGGCGCGACCCCGATGATGCCCCAGTCGCCGCCCGCCGCGGCGACGGCCGCCTCGGTGTGCATCGCCTGGTGGGCGCGGTGGAAGGCGCCGAGTCCGAGGTGGACGATGCCGGCCGGCACGGTGCCGGGGCGCAGCAGCGGCCGGCACTCCACCGGCAGCCGGCGCAGGGTGGCCAGGCCGAGCCGGTCGGTGTTCACGGTCAGCGCCACGCCGGGCCGTCCGGGAAGCGGAAGTGGGCGACGGACTCCGGGCGCAGGGCGGCGCTGTAGCCGGGGGCGGTGGGTAGCAGGTAGCGCCCCCGGCGGGTGCGGACCGGGTCGACGAAGTGCTCGTGCAGGTGGTCGACGTACTCGACCATCCGGCCGTCGATGCCGGTGCCGACCCGCAGATGGTCGAAGACCGCCAGGTGCTGGACGTACTCGCAGAGCCCGACACCACCGGCGTGCGGGCAGACCGGCACCCCGAACTTCGCCGCCATCAGCAGTTCGGCGAGGACCTCGTTGACCCCGCCGACCCGGCAGGCGTCGATCTGCATGACGCCGATCGCCCCGGCCTGCAGGAGCTGCTTGAAGATCACCCGGTTGGCGGCCACCTCGCCGGTCGCCACCCGGCAGCGCCCCTCGGAAAGTTCGGCGACCGCGCGGGCGATCCGGGCGTGACCGAGCACGTCGTCGGCGTGCGTGGGCTCCTCGATCCAGTACGGGTCGACCTCCACCAGCGCGGTCATCGCGGTGATCGCCTCGTCCACGTCCCAGACCTGGTTGGCGTCCATCATCAGCAGCGCGTCCGGGCCGATCTCGGCGCGGATGATCCGGGCCCGGCGCAGGTCGTCCGCGAGCGGGCCGCCGACCTTCATCTTCACCGCCCGCCAGCCCGCGGCGTGGGCGGCCCGGGTCAGCGCGCGCACCTTGTCGTCCGGGTAGCCCAGCCAGCCGACCGAGGTGGTGTACGAGGGTAAGCCGTCCCGCTCCAGGGCGGCGATCCGCTCGGCGAGACCGTCGCGTCCCTGGTCCAGGATCGCCGCCGCGTCGTCGGGGGTCAGCGCGTCGGTGATGTGGCGGAAGTCGACGGCGGCCACGAGCTCGTCGGTGGGCGCCTCGGCGAGGAACCGCCACATCGGCTTGCCGGCCAGCCGCGCGCGCAGGTCCCAGACGGCGTTGACCAGCGCCCCGGTGGCCATGTGGATCACCCCCTTCTCCGGGCCGAGCCAGCGCAGCTGCACGTCGGCGGTGAGCGACCGCCAGAACGCCACCGGCTCGGCGGTGATCTCGGCGACCGTACGGCCCCGGACGTGGTGCGCGAGGGCCCGCACCGCCGCGCAGGTGATCTCGTTGCCCCGGCCGTTGGTGAAGGTGAACCCGGCGCCGGTCGGCCCGCCGTCGGTGGTCAACTCCACGTACGTCGCCGAGTAGTCGCCCCGGTTGACGGCGTCCGAGCCGTCGCCCCTGGCGGCGGTCGGGAACCGCACGTCGTGCACCTCGACGTCGACGATCCTGGTCATGATTGCCCCTCCCCGAACTTGAAGACCTGCCTGGGCAGCCGGTACGCCAGGTCGACGATGGTCTCGGCGGCCTCGTCCTCGGGCAGCCGGTGCTCGGCGACGAGGCGGGCCAGGAAGCCGGCGTCGACCCGGCGGGCCACGTCGTGGCGGACCGGGATGGAGCAGAACGCGCGGGTGTCGTCGACGAACCCGGCGGTGTTGTAGAAGCCGGCGGTCTCGGTGACCGCCTCCCGGAACCGGCGCAGCACCTCGGGGGAGTCCAGGAACCACCAGGGCGCGCCGAGGCGCAGCGCCGCGTACCCGCCGGCGAGCGGGGCGAGTTCCCGGGTGAAGGTGCCCTCGTCGAGGGTGTAGAGCACCACGGTCAGCCGCGGGTCGTTGCCGTGCGCGTCGAGCAGCGGGGCGAGCCCGTGCACGTACTCGGTCACCTGCGGCACGTCCCCGCCGACGTCCCGCCCGTGCCGGGCGTACAGCCGGCGGTTGTGGTTGCGCACCGCGCCCGGGTGCAGCTGCATCACCAGGCCGTCGTCGAGCGACATCCGGGCGAACTCCAGCAGCATGTGCGCCCGGAACGCCTCGGCGCCGGCGGCGTCGGCGAGGCCGCGCCGCCCCTTGTCGTACAGGGCCGTCGCCTGCGCCGGACCGAGACCGAGGATTCGGGCGGTCGGGTGGCCGTGGTCGGAGGAGGTGGCGCCGGCCGCGATGAACGCCGCCCGGCGCTGCCGCAGCGCGGCCAGGTAGCCCGCGTAGGTGCCGGTGTCCTCGCCGGACACCTCGGCGAGCCGGTCCACGTTGGCCGACCAGTTGCCGAACTCCATGTCCACCACGTCGTCCGGGCGGAACGTGGTGACCACCCGCCCGCCCGGCCCGCCCCACCCGTCGGCGGCGAGCTTCGCGTGCCGGCCCAGGTCGTCGAGGGGTGACTCGGTGGTGGCGAGCACCTCGATGCCGAACCGGGTGAACAGCACCCGGGGGCGGAACTCCGGCTCGGTGAGCCGGGCGGCCAGCTCGTCGTAGACGGTGTCGGCGGTGGCTGGGGAGAGCGGGGTGGTCACCGCGAACACGTCGCGGAAGGTCTGCTCCAGCCAGAGCCGGGACGGGGTGCCCCGGAACAGGTGCCAGTGGGCGGCGAAGCGCCGCCAGATGGTCCGCCCGTCGGTCTCGACCGGGCTGCCGTCGACGGTCGGCACTCCGAGGTCCGCCGGGGGTACGCCCTGGCTGAGCAGCATCCGGGTGAGGTAGTGGTCGGGCACGACGAGCAGCCGGGCCGGGTCGGGGAACGGCCGGTCCTCGGCCAGCAGGGCGGGGTCGACGTGCCCGTGCGGGGAGATGATCGGCTGCTCGGCCGCCAGGGCGTACAGCTCGCGCGCGAGGGCGCGCTGGCCGGGTTCGGCGGGCAGCAGCAGATCGCTGCGGGAGATGGTCGGCACGGGGCGGGCTCCTCGGTCAGGGCAGGGTGAGCAGGTCGGCGACGCGGACGGGCGTGCCGGTGTCCAGCGAGCGGTTGGCGGCCAGGCCGGTGAGCAGGGCGAGCGCGCCGTCGTACGCGGTGGCGGCCCGGTCGAGCGGGTCGGGCGCGCCGCCGAGGAGGACCCGGGTCATCCGGGCGTCCGCGCCGCCGTGCCCCTGCCGGGTCCAGCCGCCCACCGGCACCGGCACCGGGGGCGCCCAGAACGGTCGCAGGGTGAGCCGGGCCGCCCCGTGTTCCGCGGCGGCCTCGTCGCCGTGCAGCGCGGCGCCCTTGAGCGCCCCGGCCCCGGCGGGGCTGACGTGGTCGCTCTCGGTGACCTCCAGTTCGAGACGGCCCCGGCTGCCGTTGACCATGACCCGGTAGTCCTCCCAGGGGGCGTACGCGGTGAGGTGGTAGGTCATCGTCGCGCCGGTGGAGTAGGGGCCAGCACGGCGAGGTCGTCCTCGATGGCCACCCCGGGGGCGAAGACGTTGCGGTCGCGCTGGTAGCCGTCCTCGGCCTCGGCGTCGAGGTAGAGCTCACGCAGCCGGGGGTGGTCGGCCAGCCGCAGGGCGAACGGGTCGGCGGTGTCAGCGTGGTCGAGCGCGAGCGCGCGGACGAACATCTCGGCCCGCGCCCCGGCGCCGACCAGGGCGTGGCGGACCCGTTCCCGGGCCGGTGGTGACATGGCGTCGACCTCCCCGGATTGCTGCAAAGGTTTGCAGTCGAAGAAAGCACGCCCGAGAAGAGCTCGTCAACGGCCGATGACAAACTCGTCGCGTTTGTCCGGATTAACCCCGGGCCGCACGCCCGTCCGGGAGCGGTGCCGCAATCGACCCGCAACAATCCCCCGTTGACACTGGAGCAACCGTTTGCATTAATTGGCGGCACCCCACCCCACGTGACCACCACCACATCGGACGAGGGAGCCCGTCGTGCCAGCCACCATCCGGGACGTCGCCCGGGCCTCGGGCGTGCACATCTCCACCGTCTCCCGCACGTTCTCGGCGCCGCACCTGGTCAACCCGGAGACCCGGGTCCGGGTGCTGGCCTGTGCGGAGGACCTCGGCTACCGGCCCAACCGGGCGGCCCGGGCCCTCATCACCGGCCGTACGCACAACATCGGCCTGATCGTGGCCGACATCGCCAACCCGTTCTTCCCGCCGCTGATCAAGGCGGCCGAGGGGCAGGCGCGGCACCGCGACTACCACGTGTTCGTGGCCGACACCAACGAGGACCCGACCGCCGAGGAGCAGCTCGTCCACGCCCTCGCGAAGCAGGTCGACGGGGTGCTGCTGTGCAGCCCCCGGATGAGCAACAGCCTGATCGAGCAGGTCAGCCGGGAAGTTCCGGTGGTGGTGATAAATCGCCAGGTCGCCGGCCTGCCCTGCGTGGTGATGGACGTCGGACAGGGGGCCCGGGCCGCGATCGAGCACCTGCTCGGCCTCGGCCATCGGCAGATCGCGCTGCTCGGCGGCCCGCGCGGCTCGTGGACCAACCGGGAGATGCGCCGGGCCGCCGCGGCGGCCGCCCGCACCGGCGGCGCCGAGCTGACCGTCCTCGGGCCGAACCAGCCCACCGAGACCGGCGGCGGCGCCCTCGCCGAGCCGGTACGCCGCAGCGGCGTCACCGCCGTGCTCGCCTACAACGACCTCATGGCGATCGGCCTGATCGAAGGGCTCGACGCGCTCGGGCTGCGGGTGCCGCAGGACGTCAGCGTCATCGGCGTCGACGACATTGCGCTGAGCCGGCTCACCCGCCCCAAGTTGACGACGGTGGCCACGCCGACCGCGGCCGCCGGCCGGACGGCCGTCGACATGCTGCTGCAACACGACTCCGGCGCGTTCCGCGGCGCCCGGGGCCGGGCTGTGGCGGCCGGCGACCGTCGCACCACCGCACAGGTAATGCTCCAGACCGGACTGGTCGTCCGCGACTCGACCGGGCCCGTCCCACCGCCCGGTCGGGACGTCGCCGGGCCCTGACTGGTGGCCCGGGCCCGCATCGCCGTGCGGACCCGGGCGGCCCGTGGACGGCCGCCGGTGACGTCGTCGCCTCCCGCAGCCGAGGAGTGAGCGCAGATGCACCCAGCAACGTCGGCGGCCCCGGCGCTCGCCGAGTCGGGTGACACCGCGCCGCCGCCCGACCCGGTCTGGACGGCCCGGGCGCTGGCGCTGGCCGACGCGGACTGGGCGGTGCTGGCACCGGCCGGCCACCACAGTGGAGGGAGCAGGGGATGAGCAGGCACGACTTCGGGCCGGTGTTCGGTGCCGCGCGGGTGATGGTGATCCTGCGGGACCTGCCGCCGGACGAGACGGTCCGGCTCTCCGAGCGGGCCTGGGACCTCGGCATCGACGTGGTGGAGGTGCCCATCCGTACCCCGGACGCGCTGCCCGGGCTGCGGGCCGCGGTCGAGGCGGGCCGGCGGCGTGACCGCCTCGTGGGCGCCGGTACGGTCCGTACCCCCGCGCAGAGGCCGGCGAGCCCGGTCGCTGGTGGTGGTGAGCGCCGCCGGCCCGGCGACGACGCCGACCGTGCGGTGACCGAGCCGGCGCAGCTCCGCCCCGAGCAGCCGGGCTCCGTCCTGGTCGGCCGGCAGCACCGCGTCGCCCTGGTGCCGGTGCCGGCCGATCACCGCCACCCGCCCGCCGGTGGCCGCGTACGCGGTGAGCCGCTCGTCCAGCAGCGCGTTGACGTCGTCGTCGTGGTAGCCGGAGCCGGCCAGCACGATCGCGGCCACCTGCTGCGCGCGGAGCAGGTCGACGTACTCCAGCTCCCGTTCCGGGTCTCGGTAGCTGTTGCAGATGATGACCAGCCGGCCCCGCTCGGTGGCGACCCGTTGCAGTCCCCGAATCACCTCCGCGAAGTACGGGTCGGAGACGTCGTGCACGACCACCCCGACCACGCTGCGCCGTGGCCGGGCCAGCAGCTGCGCGTGCGCGTTCGGCACGTACCGCAGTTCGGCGACGGCCTTGAGCACCCGCTCGCGCAGCGCGTCGGCGACCGGCATGCTGCTGCCGTTGATGACCCGCGACGCGGTCGCGGGGGAGACGCCCGCCCGGCGGGCGACGCCGGCCAGCGTCGCCAGGCCACCCCCCTGCTCACCCCGGGTCGCCGAGAGGCTACCGCAGGGCCGCCAGGAAAGCCCTTGCCTGATCGGTGGAGATCACTCCGCCGCTCCCGGAACCACCGTCGGGGAGCCGGATCAGCGGGTGCGGGCGGTGGGCCGGGAGGTGGTGGCCGTGGTCCGGGCGGCCTTGACAATGGCGGGGATGGAGCCGATCAGCAGAACCAGCGCCCAGATGATCGCGACCACGGCGAAGACCAGCGCACCGAGGTCGTCGGTGATGCTGACCAGGATCCCCGGGACCAGCCGGTGCAGGAACTCCAGCACCACCGTACAGAGCAGCGTGGTCAGCGCCAGCAACACCAGGCCCTTGTTCTGCAGGAAACGTGGCTGGGCGAGCAGCAGCAGGCCGCCCCAGACCAGCTTGAGCAGCAGCACCAGGCCGAGCAGCGCGGACGCCTCGCCGACCGGGAAGAACCCCCACAGCGCCAGGTACGCCAGCGTGCCGAACGGCGCCGCCAGGAACAGCGAGACCATGATGGTCAGCTCGACGAAGGCCACGATCAGCAGCACGAAGGACACGATCAGCAGCACGATCGAGAAGATCAGGGTGGCCACGCCCTGCACCCGTCCCTGGATCCGGTCCGGCACCACCAGGCTCAGGCTGAACAGTCCGGTGGTCCACAGCGCCACCACGTCGATCAGCGCCAGGTAGCCGGTGCCCCGGCCGGGCGGCTCGGTGACCGCGCCGACGTCGCCGAGTTCGACGCCGAGCCGACCGGCGCTGTCCCGCAGCGCCCCGCCGGCGTCCCCGCCGCCGGTGAGCAGCGCCGACCCCAGCTCCAGCCCCACGACCAGCGCTACCGCGAGCAGCGCCAGCAGCAGGAACGGTTTGCGCAGCTCACCCATGGCGTACCTCCCCGCCGATCAGGACCGGGCGACGGTGACCGTGCACTCGCCACCCCCCGGGCAGCCCAGGGCGACGTCGGTCTCCCGGTCGACGGCCACCTTCGCCACCGCCGTACCGTCGTCGCCGGGCGTCACCTCGTCGTGGACGGTGACCTCCGCCTGCCGCGGCGCCGGGGCGGTCACCTCGAACGGGGCCCGGCTGCGCAGCACCAGGGTGCGCAGGCCGCCCGGATCGGCGACCCGCAGCACGCAGCCGGTGGTGAACCTGAGCACCGTGCCCTCGACCGACGCGCTGGGCGGTGCGGCGGGCGGGGCGCAGCGGACCTCGACATCGGCCGGGTCGACGGCGGTGCTGCCGCCGCCGAGCCGGCCCAGCCAGCCCGGCCGGGCGGCCGGGTCGCCCCGGTCGTGCCGGCCCCCGCCGACCGCCACCACGTAGAACACCACCAGCAGCGCGGCGAGGGCCGCCAGCAGCAGCTTCTGCCGCCCGCTCATGGCGCCAGGAGCTGGGTGAAGCGGATCTGGTCCACCCCGGCGAAGTACCGGTTGGTGCCCTGCGTCTTGCTCACCGCCACCAGGGTGACCTTGTGCGGTCCCTCCGTCAGGCTTACCGTGCCGACGTCGATCCAGTCGGTCCTCACCACGGTCGGGCTGAAGCCGAAGAAGGTGCCGCCGACCTGCCGGCCGTCGATCAGGAAGATGGTGTTGGCGTAGTCGAACGACGTGGTGCGCACAGTGGAGAACTGCCAGGTCCCGTCGGCCGGCAGGTCCACGGTGACGGTCACCCGGTCGCCGACGGACCGGCCCAGGAAGAACAGCTGGGCGTCGCCGGACCAGGTCACCAGGCAGCAGTTCTTCTGTTCCAGCACCGACGCCGCGGTCGGTCCGGCCGACTGCACCGTGGCGCCCGCCACCAGGCTCTCCGCCTCCAGCGTCACCTCCTGCGCCTGCGGCGGGGCCGGCGGCGGGTCGCCGCCGCGGGTCACCAGGAAGACGACCACCCCGGCCACCACCAGCACCAGCACCGCCGCGGCGGCGATCCACGGCCACGGGGTGCGCTTCGGGGCCGCGGCCGCCTTCACGTCATACGTCACCCGGCCGCTGGAGCGGGAGCTCTCCTCCGGCGCGGTGTTCGCCGAGTACGCGAACCCGGTCATGTCGTAGCGCCGGGGCGGGGTGCCGGGCGGCACGGTGAGGCGGACCAGGAAGGACACCGAACCCTGACCGGGCACCACCCGCTGCGGCTCGGCGACGGTGAACCAGCCGCGCTGGGTGCCCTCGCCGGGCGCCACGTCGAAGACCACGGTGTCCGGGGCCTCGCCCGGGTTGGAGACGGTGAAGGTCAGCTCGCCGCTGTTGCGCGCGTCGAGCGTGAACTGCTCGGCGGCGGCGACGACGGCCCATTCGGTGGTCATGACTGCTCCTTTACTGCTGGTCGCGGGGTGCGGGGGACGGGACGTGCGCCCGGCCGACCGCGCGGACGGCCGCGACCCCGGGCGCCTGGTCGGTCGGGTCCGGCGGGGGTTGGCCGTCGGGCGCCGCCGGTCCCGGGACGGCGGGGTCCGGGGTCACCCCCGCGACGATCTCCACGGTCACCGCGGCCGGCTTCTCCGCCTCGACGATCCGGGTGATCACGGCGAGCTGGTCGGCGGCGGCCGGCGGCACCCGGACCACCACGTGGAACGGACGGTCCGCCGGCTCGTCCAGCCCGAAACCGGTCACCCCGGTGGCCAGCTCCAGGGCGGTGCGCATCCCGTACGGGGTGCCCCGCCAGCGGGCCAGCAGCGCGCCGTGCGCGACCAGGTCCCGCAGCCGGCCCGCCGGCAGCGGCAGCGGCGCGTCCGCCCGGGGCGCGGCGACCACGTGGTCCATCGCCACCCACCGGGTCAGGTACGCCACGAACCCGTCCGGCGTCCGGTACGGCGCGAAGAGCGCGTCGACGTCGGCGAGCACCGCCTCGTCCGGTGCGTGCAACGCCTCCATCACGTCCAGCAGCGCGCCCAGCACGCTGCCCGGGCCGGCGGCCCGCTGGTACGCGGCCGGCAGCAGCCGCTCAATCGCCGCTCGACGCATCCTGCCGCACCACCTCGATGTCGTGCTCTCCGGAGCAGAGCAGCCAGGTGCCGGGGACGGTGACCACGTCGGCGGTGGCCTGGTTGGCGCTGGCCGCCCAGTCCACGGCGTCGCCGCTGCGGTACACGCCGCGCTCACCGCCGGCGAGGATCAGCCGCTCGGCGCCACCGCCGGACGGCGCCGTGGCGGCGATCGCGTCGACCGGGACGAACCGGGACCGGTCCCGCAACGGCAGGCCGCAGTTGACCACCACCGGCTGCCACTGCAACTGCCCGGCCAGGGTGTCCAGCCGGACCACCCCGCCGCTCTGCGTGGCGGCGACCGCCAAGGTTCCGCTGAACGCCAGGTCCCGGCAGGTGCCGCCGATCCAGCCGGCCTGCACCGCCTGCCACTTGACGTCGGACTCGAACAGCCGGGTGCGGTGGCAGCCCTGCCCCGGCTTCTTCGGGTCCGGCTCGCCGGCGCCGCACCACAGCAGGGTGGCCGGCCCGTCGTACTGCACGGCGAGGACCCGGTTGTCCACGTTGGCCAGGCCCACGTGCGCGAAGGTGCCGGGGCGGCCGGCGGCGGTGGACAGGTAGACCCCGAACCCGGCCTGCGCGGCCACCGCCACCCCGGGCGCGCCGCGCTCGGAGACGAACGCCCGCACGGCGTAGAAGCCGCGGTCGGCGTCGGCCGGGTCGACCAGGATCTGCAACGGCACCGCGCCGGGCAGCAGGGAGACCTCGAACAGCCCGGTGTCGGTGGCGAGCAGCAGCGCGCCCGCGCCGTCCCGGTCGATCCAGGCCAGGTCCTGCACCCGGGAGTCCAGGTCGGTCAGGAGCGTCCAGGTCTCCCCGAGGTCGGTGCTCAGCCGCACCCGGGAGCCCCCGGAGTCCCGGGTGGTGACCACGGCCACCGAGCCGGCCCGGGGCACGATGCCGGGGCGTGCCGGCGCCGGGGCGGGGACCACCCGGACCACGCTCTCGGCTTCGAGCCGGCCGGCCGGCTCCCAACCCGCCCCGGCGTTGGTGGAGCGGAACAGCACCGGACCGCGGCCCGCGTACCAGGTGCCCGGCTGGTACTGGTCGACGGCGAGGGTGCGCACCTGCGCGTCCGGCGCCTCGTCCACCACGAACCGCACCGACTCCACGTACCGCACGCCCGGCTCGGCGTGCTCCAGCATCCGGTACACGTTGGAGGCGCGCAGCGGCTCGCCGAACGCCCAGCCGGCCGGGTTGAGCGGGGTGGGCAGCGGGCTGAGCGTCTGGTGCAGCCGGTCGTGGATGCGGCGGCGGACCGCGTCGACGTCCTCCTCCCGCCGGACCACCACCCGGGCCCGGATGGAGACCGCCTTGTAGCGGGCCCAGCTCGCCCGGACCGTGGTGCCCAGCGCGCGGCGCCGCTCCAGGTCGGCCTCCACCCCCCGCCGGGCCTCGTCGACCTCGTGCTCGCGCAGCACGTCGACCGGCAGCCGGCCGCCCGGGCGGGCCTGATCCGGCACGTACGGCACCAGCACCACCTCGACCTCGCCGGGGCGGGCGAAGCTGTAGACGGCTGCCCGGGTGAAGGCCCGGGCCCGGGCCACCGCCCCCGAGCCGGCGGCGAGGATCTCGTAGTCCCGGGCGGTCACCGCCCGCTGCTGGGCGAAGAACTGGTACGGCCCGCGCGCCAGGGCCGACTCCAGGGACTCCAGGTCCCGGCCGCCGCCGGCCGGCTCCGGGTTCGTCACCTTCAGCCCGGGCAGCGGGTCGCGCAGGCTGGTCAGCGTGCCCGCCGCGACGTTCCCGGCGGGGCCGCCACCGCAGCGGTACCAGAGCCGGATCTGCCGCCCGGCCGGCGGCACCGCCGCCACCGTCACCGGACCGGACGCCCCCTCGACGTCCGGCCCGGACCCGTGGGCCGGCCGCAGGTCCAGCGCGGGCGCGAAGGTGACCACCCCGGAGGCGCGGTCCACCAGGTACGCCTTGGCCTGCGGGTCGAGGCCGGCGAAGCTGTCCACCGGCCGCCAGATCTCGTACGTCCGGCCCTCGTGCTCGCGGGCCGCCGCGCCCAGGTCCACCGAGCCGCTCGGCACCTCGACGCCGAGCAGCAGGTCCAGCGTTTCGGCGGTGCGCGCGAGGGGAGCCCGGGCCGCCCGCAGCACCTGGCCGGCCTGGCCGGTGCCGGTGCCGAGCAGCTCCGCCTCGACCGGCTCGCAGTGGTGCATGCGTACCGTCACCTCGGTCTCCCCGGCGGGCAGCAGGGCCGGCTCGGTGGTGACGAAGACGACCGGCCGGGGGTCGGCGCCGCGGGCGGCGGCGACCCGGGTGCCGGCGGGGAGGCGGACCGGCCCGCGGTCCGAACCGGTCCGGCTGAACCGGACCTGCGCCCAGGCCGCGGTGGGCGGGTGCCGGGAGACCCCGAGCAGGTTGAGGAAGGCGACGTACGCCTTCTCCGGCAACTGGTTCAGCCGGTAGATCATCACCTCGGTGAGGTACGCGAACGCCTCCAGCAGCGCCATCCCCGGGTCGTGTGCGGACAGGTCGGTCCAGTCGGGGCAGGACGCGCGGATGCGTTCCCGCGCCTCGGTGACCAGGTCGAGGAAGGCGCGGTCGTCGAGGTGCGGCACCGGCAGCGTCATGACGTGGCCTCCTCGGCGTGGTCGTCCGGGTCGTCGTCGGGCAGCAGGTCGACGGAGAAGACCAGCTGGCCGGGGGAGAGGCTGGCCCGCACCCGGTAGTCCAGCCGGATGACCAGCCGCCACGGGTCGTCCGGGTCGGATCCGGCGTCCACGTCGAGCACCTCCACCCGGGGCTCCCACCGCCGGACCGCCTGCCGGACGTAGTGGATGGCCAGGCCGGCGGTGGTGTCGTCGTTCGGGGCGAAGACCAGCCGGTGCAGCCGGGAGCCGTACCCGGGCCGCATCAGCCGCTCCCCGGGGGTGGTCGACAACAGCAGGAACAGCGCCTGGCGTACCGTCTCGTCGCCGTCGGTCATGGCCAGCCCGCCGGCGGCGGTCAGCGCGAGCCCGCCGGCGCGACCCGCGTCGAAGCCGGCGCCGACGAAGCGGAAGGCCCTCATGCGTCCGCCCCCAGGAAGGTCTGCCGCGGGTCGCGGACGGTGTGATGGACGAACCCGGGCGGGGTGCCGTCGGTGAGGCCGTCCAGGTTGGACAGCACTACCCGGTGCCCGTTTACCCGCAGCCAGGCGCTGTAGCCGACGGTCACCTTCAGCGTCTTCGCGCAGGGTCTGACGGTGGGCCCGTAGTTCGGGCAGGCGGTGATGTCCCTGCCCTCCGGGTCCGTCGCCACCAGCACCGGTACGCCCTGCACGGTCACCCACTGCTGGGAGGGGCGGTTCTGCACCCGGCCGTCGTGGTCGCAGGTGATCAGCGAGTCCCGGTGGATCCAGCGCATCAGCCACCTCCGTGGGCACGGGCGAGGGAGCGGGCCTGCGCAGCGGCGGTGTCGGCGTCCTCGGTGGCGGTCGCCCGCAGGAAGTCGACCGTCCGGGCGCGGACCACCATGGCCCGGCCGGGCGCGGAGAGCACCAGATCGCCGGCCGCGTGCACGGTGGTCAGCTCCGGGCGCAGCTCGACGAAGCTGCCCGCGTCGGTGGCCAGCCGCAGGGTGCGCCCGTCGTCGTCGATGACGATCGACTGGCCGGTGCCGGTCCGCATCGACCAGCGCCGGGACCGCCCGGACACGATCCCCGCGTCGTACGGCTCGACCGCCCCGAACAAGGAGCCGAGCACGATGCCGGACGCCGGCTCGCCGCCGGGCAGCGCCACCAGCACGGTGTCCTCCGGGTCGGGCAGCGCGACGATGCCCTTGCCCCGCCCCGCGCCCGGACAGACCACAGCCAGCCAGCCCGCATCCAGGTCCCCGTACGCGGGCAGGGTCACCCGGGCCCGGCCGAGCCGGTCGGGGTCGTCGACGTCGGTGACCGTGCCGAGGGTGACCGTGGCCGGCGCGGGCGCGGCGACCGCCGACGGCTCCGGCGGGACGGTGGAGAAGCCGCTCAGGTGGCCGTTCGCGTCGACCGTGTGCACCACCTCGGTGAGCACGTACACCCCGGCGACCGGGTCGGGGACGCCGGTCAGGGCGATCCGCCGGCCGGGCCGCAGCGCCGGATCGCCCTCGGCCGTCCCCTCGACGGTGACCAGCGCGGCGACCCGGGCGTCCAGCCCGGCCTGGGCGAGGGCGGCCAGCTCGTCGTCGCTGCGGCCGGGCTGGTCGACGGCGGTACGGGCGCCGTCCGCGCCCACGTCGCCCGGCGCGGGACGTAGCGGCACCCGCCGGCCGGAGCGGGCCTCGTCGGCCTGCTGGCGCAGCGGCTCGGCGCGCTGCGGGTGCCAGCCGAGGGCGACGCTCTCCCCGCCGGCCCGGTCCAGGTTCTCGGAGACCCGCAGGGCGTGCACGGTGTCGCCGAGGGCGAGCGGGACCGGGTCGCCGTACCCGTCGAGGGTGAGCAGGCGCAGCCGGTCGCCGTCCACCGCCAGGTGCAGCCCGGCCCGCCCGGCGACCTCGCGCAGCAGCTCCAGGTCGGTGTGCCGGTGCTGGAGCAGCCGGTCCAGCCGGGGCCCGTCGGTGTCCGCGTCGACGGTGAGGCCGAGGTCGGCGCAGAGCGTCGCGGCCAGGTCGGCCACGGTCACCGACTCGAACACCCGCAGCTCCTGCCGCTTGCGCAGCCGGTGCAGCGGGTCGTACGCCCGGATCCGGAGCAGGGCCGCGCCGTCGGCGGCGTACTCCACCTCGACGCAGGTCACCTCGCCGATGAACAGGGCGTCGGGCTGGCCGTCCAGGCGGACGTCGAGGGCGGCGCCGGGTCGTACCGGCGGGTCGAGGGCGGCGGTGCCGGGCGCGGTGGCGAGGGTGAGTTCACACTGGGTCGGCCGGTCCAGGCGGGCGGCGACCCGGACGCCGCGCAGCCGGCGCGGGTCGCTGAGCGGGGTGCCGTCGACGGTCACGGTGGCGGCCCGGTTCACGGCGCACCTCCCGGCCCAGCCGGACCGCCGGGCGGGGTCGCGCCGGCGGCGGTGACCGGTGGGACGGCGAGGGCGGTGCCGGCCGGCACGGTCAGCGGGTCGCTGATCCGGTTGTGCTCGGCGAGCAGCCGCCAGCGCAGCGGCGAGCCGAGCGCGTCGTGGGCGAGCAGGTCGAAGCGCACCCCGGACCAGCCGGGTTCGGCCGCGCCGTCGGCGGCGGCGACGACCGCCGAGCCGGGCGGCACCGTCGGGCTGCTCGCGGCGGCCAGCTCCTCCTCGAAGCCGGCCTGGGCGGACTCGGCGTTCTCGGCCACCCGGACCAGCTTGAGCCGCAGCCAGGAGCGGCGGGGGGTGCCGGTGAGGCTGAACGCGTCGAAACGTTCCGCGATCGCCACGATGACGCCGGGCACGTTCCACGTCTTGCCCCAGACCAGCCGGACCAGCGGGGGGCGCAGCCAGCCGTGCTCGGTGGTGGAGTTCTCCGCCAGCAGCCACAGTGGACGGGTGAGGGCGCGCACGTCCTCGGGGCGTACCTGGGTCTCCACGAAGTCGATGTCGAAGAGCAGGTCCAGCACCAGTTCGGTACGCCCACCGCCGGTGAAAACCAGCGGATCGTCGGCCAGGCCCACCCCGGTGAGCCGACCGTCCGGCACGCCGCGGGGGCGTACCCCGGCCAGCCGGGTGACCTGCACCGTCTCCGGGTTGAGCAGGCAGTCCACCCGGGTGCCGGACTCGTCCACGAGGAAGGCCACGCGTTCCATCAGGCACCCGCCTGTTCCCGGTCGAGCCGGCGCAGGTACGCCGCGTCGGTCGGGCCTGCCGCCGGCTGCCACAGCTCGCGGTCGTCGGGCAGCGCCGGCCACGGGTCCCGCCCGGGCCGGTGGTCCGCGCTGCGGGTGGCGGCGGTCCCGCCGGGCACCGCGGTGGCCTCGTCGGGCAGCGTCGGCCAGTGCCCGGCGGTCGCTCCGGTCCACTCCGGAGCCGGCGGGCGGGTCGGGGCCCGGTCCCGGCGCGTCCGCCGGCCGTCCGGCGGATGTGCCCGGAGGTCGGGCGTCGGCCTCCGGTCCGACCGGGGCGCGTCGGCGGCGGCTCGGGGATCGTCCGGCGCCCGGCCGGCCCGGGTCGCGCGAGCCGGCGCGTCCCCGCGCCACGCCGGCTGGTCCGGGGGTGCGCCGGCCCACCCGGCAGACCCGGGCCCGGCGCGGACGGGCCGCTCTTGTGCGCCGGGGGCGGCCGGGGGCGGGGCGGGGCGGGCGATGTCGGGGCCGCGCCGGGCCCGCACGGCGTCGCCGGTGGTGGAGCGGGGGGCGCCGCCGTCGCCGGGACGCGCCGCGGTCCGCCGCCCGCCGGCACGGTCGGTGCCGGACCGCCGGGCACCACCGCCGGGCGGATCGCCGGCGCCGGTCGCGTCGGTGGCCCCGTTCGGCCCGGACGCCCCGGTCCGGGCGCCGTCCGCGTCCCGCGCGCCGTCCGGCGTGCGCCCCCGGCGGGCGACGCCGTCGGCGGACCTGGCGCCCGAGCGGCCGTCCCCGGACCGTCCGCCGCGGTGGGTCTCCGGCGGAGTCGGACGGTCGCCCCGATTGCCCGGGCGCTCCGTCGGGGCGGGTGCCGGCTGCGCCGGCCGGGCGGTGACGGCCTCCGGTCGCGTGCCGTCCGGCTGCCCCGGCCGGGCCGTCGCCGACGGGCCGGCGGTGCCGCCCGGTCCCGCCGCCTCGCCGGCCTTGTCCCACCCGTCCCCGGTCGACCGGCCGTTCCCGTCGGTCAGGGGGTTCGCCTCGCCGGCCGGCCCGAAGCCGACCGGAGGCTCCTCGTCGGTGGCGGCGTGCGGGGTGGACGCGGGGTGGGGGAGGTCGCGCAGCAGGCCGGGGGCGTGCGCGGCCACCAGGCGCAGCCAGTGTTCCGGCGGCCCGTGGGGACGGCGGGGCGCGGCCGCGGCGGGCTCCGCCGCGACGGTGGGCGCGGGCGGGGCGAGGCGGTCGGCGGTCGCCCGCAGCGCCCGGGCCAGCCAGTCACGCGGACGTCGGGGCGGCCGCACTGCCCGACTCCAGTTCCAGCCCCTCGTACGCCAGGGTCAGCGCCTCGATGGCGATCTCATGGGCGAGGGTGTTGAGATGGGCGCCCCGCCACCGGGTCGGCCACGCGTTGATCATGTTCCAGCGGAGCACCTCGGCGGTGCCGGCCGGGTCGAGCAGCACGACGGAGACGTTGCGCCGGCTGACCGTGCCCTTCGCCGCCGCGTTCACCCAGTCCCAGAGTTCCCGGGACTGGGTCAGGCCGAAGTGGAGGGTTACCGGGGCGTACTCGGCCTGGCCGGGCACGGCGCGGATCCGCTCGTTGCCGGCCTCCCGGTACGTCACCGACGGGATGTGCACCTCCAGGCCACTGACCTCGGTGAAGTGCCCGTTGGTGATCCCGTTGATGAGCAGCTTGAAGTGGTACGCCCGGTACGGGTCGACGGGCGCGCCCGGCTGCGGGGTGGCCGTGGTCGGCATGTCAGCCTCCGATCGTCTCGGTCTCGGTGCCGCCGGCCCACTGGCTCAGCTTGAACACCACGAACTCCGCGGGCTTGACCACCGCGATGCCGATGTGCGCGACCACCATCCCGGCGTCGCGGACGTCGGACGGGTTGGTCTCCTCGTCGCACTTGACGAAGAACGCCTCCTCCGCCGTCCGGCCGAGCAGCGCGCCGTCGCGCCACACCCGGGTCAGGAACGCCCCGATGTCCCGCCGGATCGAGCGCCAGAGCGTGTAGTCGTTCGGTTCGAAGACCATCCACCGGGTGCCGTTGGCGATGGCCTGCTCGATGGCGATGGAGAGCCGCCGGACGTTGAGGTACCGCCACTCGCTGGCCTCGGCGGCGAGCGTCCGGGCGCCCCAGAGCCGGATCCCCTCACCGGCGAAGTAGCGGATGACGTTGACGCCCTTGGGGTTGAGCACGTCGTGCTCGGGCCGGGTGACCAGGTAGGCCAGGTCGACGGCGCCGCGTACCGGCTCGTTCGCCGGGGCCTTGTGCACCCCGCGCAGCGCGTCGGTGCGGGCCCAGATGCCGGCCACGTGCCCGCTCGGCGGGGTGAGCACCAGGTCGCCGCTGAGCGGGTCACGCACCTTGATCCAGGGGTAGTAGAAGGCGGCGAAGCTCGACTCCCGGGGCCGGTCGCCGTCCGGCCCGTCATCGTCGTCGCCGGGCTTTGCGGGCCCGTCGGCGGGTTTGGCCGATCCGTCGCCGGGCTTGCCGGCGGGCTTGCCGTCGTCCGGCCGGGCCACCCGGGTGAGGGCGGAGACGTCCGGCACCTCCGGCGGCGGGTCGCAGATCGCCACCATGGTACGCAGCCGCTCGGCCATGCTGATCAGCGCCTCGTGCGACATTGGGTCGTGGTAGCCGGGGGCGGCCAGGATGGAGATCTCGTCGACGGCCTCCAACTTCTGCAACCCGCCGCGCCGCCCACCGGTGCCCATGAGCCGGCCACCCTCGCCGACGTTGACCACCCAGCAGCGGGTGCCGCCGTTGTCGAGGAAGCCGAAGACCGCCCGGGCGAGCGGGGTGCTCTCCAGGTGGTCCCCGTCGGCGTACAGCCGCAGGAACTCCGACCAGCTGTTCACCGCGAGGGCCTTGTCGACGTGGGCGGCGCGGTCCGGTGCGACCCCGACGAAGGCGGCGGTGCTGGTGCCGACCGGGCCGATCGGGCGGGCGCCGCTGGGGACCTCCTCGACGTAGATGCCGGGGGAGAAGTAGTTGGGCATCGGTCCTCCTCGGGGAGTCGGCTCAGTCGGCCGGTGGGGCGCAGACGATGACGAGGTCGGGGTCGGCGGGGTCGAGGTCGGCGGTGAGGGTGCGGCCCCGCCCGAACAGCCGTACCCTCACCGGCCGGTCCGGGGCCTGCGGGTCGTGCGGGACGCCGACCAGGCGGAACCGGCCGGCCGGGTCGGTCTCCGTGGCGTACGGGGTGCCGACCAGCTCGACCCGCATCGCGGCGAGTGGCTGCCGTTCCGGCCCGACCACCCGCCCGTCGAGGGTGAGCATGTCCAGTTGCCGCAGCCGCAGCGGATGCCGCACCGGCGGGGCGGCCGGGACCGGCCGGG
The DNA here is from genome assembly GCF_047200535.1 of Micromonospora mangrovicola. NCBI lineage: Bacteria > Bacillati > Actinomycetota > Actinomycetes > Micromonosporales > Micromonosporaceae > Micromonospora > Micromonospora mangrovicola. The sequence goes on from NZ_JBJZOG010000044.1 coordinate 24,222, forward strand.
CGATCTGCGCGGGCACGTCGACCAGCAGGGCCGGTCGGGGCGCGACCCCGAACGCCCGCCACAACTGCGGGTCCCCGGCGGCCAGCACCACCTCCGGCTCGCCGGCCGTCGCGGCCGCGGCGAGCACCCGGTCCAGCGCGGGCAGCGCGGCCGGTCCGGCGCCGCTGACCAGCAGCCGGACCACGAACCGGTACGGCTCGCGCGCCCCGCCGCCGCTCGCGGTCTGCCGGGCCGGCCGCAGCTCCAGCGGCCAGACGGTGAGGCCGCCGTCCCGGTCGTCGCGGGGCGGGCCGACCGGGACGGGATGGCCCGCCGCCCCGGTCAGCCAGGCCGCGAGGTCCGCGACGGCCGCCTCGATCGCACCGGTCATCGCGGCGGGGTCCCCTGGATCCGGTACGCGATGGCCTCGTTCCACACGTGCGGGTAGACGCCGATCTCGAAGTACCGGGTGAACCGGTTGATCGGCGCGTTGGCGTGGTCGTGCCAGAGCAGCCACACCGGCGCGACGGCGAACAGCACGTAGTTGAGCACGACCAGCGGCAGGTAGAGCGGGCCGAGCAGCCGGGCCTGGAGGATGTGCACGTCCTCGTGGCGCTGGATGCCGGGGCTGGACCCGGCGCAGACGGTGCCGATCGTGGTGGCGTACCGGGGGGAGACCCCCTCGACCAGGTTGACCCGGCCGCTGGCCTGGGAGACCACCCGGTCGAGCTGGTGCCCGAAGACCAGGTGCAGGGCCAGGTAGAGCGCGCCGACCGCGGTGTTGAGCAGGCTCCAGGTGTGGTCGACCACGAAGAGGAAGATCCCCTTCGGGTCCGCGCCGTACGTGCCGGCCGAGGCGACCGCCCAGCCGAAGGGCGCGCCGATCAGAAGCCCGACGACCGCTCCGACGAGCAGGCCGACGGTGCCGCCGGCCAGTTGACCGAGCAGAGCGCCGAGGACGATGTGGACGGCGGCGCTGATGATGCCGAAGACCATGGGGGTCACCTCTCTCAGACCCACGAGCGGATGTAGCGGGGCTCGCGTCCCTGCGCGAGCTGGGTCGGCGACGCCTGGGTCGCCTGCCGGTTGCCGGGCGGCAGCTGGTTGATGCCGAGGGCGGCGGAGAAGATGACCAGCCCGTTGAAGAACGCGATGATCCACTTCTCGGGACCGGCGTCGGCGGCGAACGCCGCCGTCAGGTACGACAGCGCCAGGGCGATGCCCAGCGCGACCCACTTGCGGGCCTGGTCGCCGCTCGGGCCGAGCAGTCCGCCGATGACGTTGGTGGCGAGCAGGGTGGCGGCGCTGGCGCCGGTCAGGCTCCCCAGCGCGGCCCAGGTGAAGAGGTCGTTCACGGCGATCTCCCTTCGGCTGGTGCGGTGGTGCGATCGGGGTGAGGTGCGGCGGCCGGCGGCGGGACCGGTCGCCCGGGTGGCGGCGTCGCGCCGAGGTCAGGCCGGTGGGTCGGTCCGGGGTGTCGGCGCGGGGCTGGTGGCGGCCGGTGCGGTGCTGGGCGGGGCGGGGTCGGTCGGAGTGGCCTCGGCCGGCGCGTCCGGGCGGCGGAGCAGGAGAACGACGACCACGGCGACCAGCAGCAGGACGACCACGCCACCGACCACCAGCAGCCAGGGGAAGCTGCCGCCGGCGGCGGTCGGGTCGCCGGTCGCGCTGGCCGACGCCCGCGCGGGCGCCTCCGCCTCGGCGACCAGTTCGGCCGGCTTGGCCCGGTTGGAGTCCACCTTCCAGGTGACCGACCGGCCGTTGACGATGCCATTGCTGGAGACCACCCGGCCGGGGAAGGTCACCGATATCTCGAAGGACATCAAGGTCACGAATGCCCGCCGGGTCGCCGGATCCTTCTCGGCCACCTTTCCGGCGTATTTATCGGGGTCCAGCGGAAATGTGAACCGGTAACGGTCGCCGACGCGAACCAGATTCACGCTGTCGCTGGTGAATTGCGACAGCGGTTTATTCCGGTACGCCACCTGCACGCCGTAGAACCGGGCGTCCTCGTACCGGCTCTCGTCGCCGGCGGGCAGCGTGGGCAGTTGCCGCCGCATGTCGGCGAAGGCCGTCTGCACGTCCGGGTTCCGGTTCTTGAGCAGGGATTTGTCGGCGGTCACCAGGAGCTGCCCGCTGACCGTGTCGTCGGGGTTCACGGTCAACCCGAGATTGAGTTGCATGCAGCCGGTCAGCGCCGCCACGAGGGCGAGACACACCGCGAGGCGGAATGCCCGGCTGCGGCGGAGTCCCGTATTCATGCGGACAGTGTGTGTGATCGCTCTCACACCCGCAGTCAGCGATCAGTCACACGCTTGTCGCCGATCTTACCGGCGACCCCTCCCATTCGGCCGACCCCGGAAAAGTCCGCGGATCGATATTCTGAAGGGTTGACCATTTTCTGGTTCCCGGGGAGATTCTCTCCCCCCTTCGGGGGAAGCCCCGGCCGGGTTTCCCCGTCACCCTGGGGCGGTCCGCGCCGTCCTCGTGGCGGAACCCGATGACTCTCGCCGGCGGCAGGCGCCGAAAGTCGAACTGCACGTGCACCTGGAGGGCGCCGTCCGACCGGGCCTGCTGTACGGGCGGGCGGTGCTGGTCCTGATCGCCCGCCGAGCGGATCCTCGGGCCGCCGGCCGGTGGTGGTCGTACTACGTTGGCGGGATGCACCCGGTCTCCGTGGTAATGCTGGTCGACCCCGCCGGTCGGCTGCTGCTCCAGCTCCGCGACGAGCACGCCCCGCACCACCCGAACGTGTGGGGGCTGCCCGGCGGGCACGGCGAACCGGGGGAGACCCCCGAGGAGACGGCGGTCCGGGAGCTCTGGGAGGAGACCGGGCTGCGCCCGACGACGCCGCTGCGGCCTTACGCCGTCCAGGAGCTCCCCGACGTCGACCGGGTCAAGCACTACTTCTACGCCCCGACCTGTGCGCGGCAGGAGGACGTGGTGGTCGGCGAGGGCGCGGCCATCGTCTTCACCGCCCTGGCGCAGGTGCTGGACGGGCGGCCGTACACCCCGGGCACCGCGGAGGTCCTCACCCGCTTCCTGGCCTCCGCCGAGTACGCCGAGCTGGCCACCGCCCCGGACCCGGCCGGCTGACCTCGGCCCGAATCGGCTGGAGCGGATCAGCTCCCGGAGCAGGCCGCCGCGGTGGAGGCAGTGAGCGGCGCCACCGGCGGACAGTGGCGCCGACCGCTGCCGAACCGCTCGCCACGACGCAGGATGTGGTGGGTGCGGCGACGGGAGACGGCGATGATGAGGTGGCGGGGCAGGAGCCGACCACCCCGGCTCGGCGGGTCCGACGCCAAGCGACGACCCGGCGCGGTCGTCCGGGAGGCCGCCGGGCGGCTGCGGCGGGGCTGGCTGCCGGTGGTGGAAGCCACCCTCGCGGCCACCGTCGCCTGGATCCTCGCCACCCGGCTGGTCGGCCATCCGCAGCCGTTCTTCGCCCCGGCCGCCGCGCTGATCGTGCTCGGTCAGGCCCGCGGCCAGCGGATGCGCCGGGCCGTCGAGGTGGTGCTCGGGGTGGCCGCCGGGGTGCTCGTCGCCGACCTGGTGGTGCAGGCGCTCGGCCCGCGTACCACCTCGACGGTGTTCACCGTCATCCTGCTCACCGTCGCCCTGGCCGTGGCGATCGGCGCCAGTTCGGTCACGGTGGTGCAGGCCGCCGTCTCCGCCCTCTACCTGGTGGTCGTCGCGCCGCCGACCGAGGGACTCGTCCCGTTCCGGTTCGTCGACGCGCTGATCGGCGGCGGTGTGGCGGTGGTGGCCAGCCAACTCGTCGACGCCCGCCGGCCGCTGGCTCCGCTGGTCGCCGAGTTCCGGCACACCTTCGAGGAGCTGGCCGGGGTGCTCGACGAGATCGCCGCCGCGCTCGACCGGGACGACGACGAGGCGGCCCTGGCCGCGCTGGAGCGGGCCCGGCACGCCGACGCCGGGGTGGAGCGGCTGCGCGGTGCGGTGCAGGCCGCAGGCGAGGCGCTCCGGCTCAACCTACGGCGCCGGGAGCACCTCGGCCGGCTGCGCTCGGTGGAGGGCTCGATCCGGCAGATCGACTACGCGGTCCGCAACGTCCGGGTCCTCGCGCGGGCCGCGGTAACCCTGACCCGTGGCCCGGGGCCGGTCCCGGCCGACCTGGGCGGTGCCGTGCGGAGCCTCGCCGGGGCGGTCCGCTCGGCCGGCGACGCCCTCGCCGCCGACCTCGCCGGGCAGGACACGATCGCCGACGCCCACGCCGAGCGGGCGGACGCCGCCGCGCTGGAGGCGGTCCGGATGGCGGGCCGGCTGTTCACCCCGGGCCAGACCCTGCCCCTCGCGATGATCATCGGGCAGGTCCGGGCCACCGCCATCGACCTGCTGCGCGGGGTCGGCGTCGACGACGACGCCACGGTGCTCAGCCGGGTCGACGCGGCGGTCACCGGGCCGGGGCACTGACGTCGGTCAGCCGACCAGCCAGTCCACCGCCCGCCGCCGGATCTCCGTCGGCACCTCGTGGCCGCCCGTGAACTCGGCGTACTCCACCGGATAGCCCAGGGTGTGCAGGCGCGGGACCAGCCGCCGACTGCACACGTCCACCGGCAGCACCCGGTCGTCCGCGCCGTGCGAGACGAACACGCGGGGACGGCCGTGGGTCACCAGGGGCGCGGCGAACCCGGGGGAGAAGGCCAGCACCGCGTCGACCAGGTCGCCGTTGGTCAACCCCAGCGAGAGGGCGTACGAGGCCCCGTCGGAGAAGCCGCCGAACGTCACCCCGTCCACCGGATAGGTGCCGAGGGCCTCCGCCAGCAGCGCGTCGATCCGGGCGACGTCCGGGCCGTACCCTTCGGCGATCAGGTCCCAGGTGCTCGCGGTGGCCTGCGGGGCGAGCAGCAGCAGCCGGTGCGCGTCGGCCAGCGGCAGCAGCAGGTCCAGCCCCTGCCCGGCCGACCCGCCCGCCCCGTGCAGCAGCACCACCAGCCGGTACGGCCCGTCGCCCGGCGGGACGTGCCGCAGCCCCGGCCGGCCGCCCCACGGGTCGGCCAGCGGGGCGGTTCCGGGCGGCGCGGGCTGGGCCACCACGGTCGCGCCGGCGCTGAGCCGGCCGTGCCGGTGTCCCTGCTCGGGCTGCCGGTGCGGCGGTGCGGGCTCGGTCACCTCGTGCTCGCCCCCTCGTCGGTCGGGCCGGCGGCGCTCACCCCGGTGCCGCCGCTCGGGTCGCCGGGGCTTACCCGGCTGCCGCCGGTCCAACCGCGCGGGTCAGGCGCTCTCCCGGGCCACCAGGGTGGAGGGGAAGGCGGTGACCGGGGGCGCGGACCGCTCCTCCAGCACGGCGGTGGCCGCCGCGGTGGCGATCCGGGCGACCGGGTGGGTGGCGGTGGTCAGCGCCGGGCTGCTCACCGCCGCGTACGGGATGTCGTCGAAACCGGCGACCGCCACGTCGTGCGGCACCTGGACGCCGCGCTCGCGCAGCGCGGCGATCGCGCCCAGCGCGGTGGCGTCGCTGGCCGCGTAGATGGCGTCGGTGTCCGGCCACTGGTCGAGGACCGCCAGGGCGGCCCGGCCGCCGCGGGCCGCGGTGAAGTCGCCCCGCACCACCCGCGCCGGCAGCCCGGCCGCCCGCATCAGCGACCGGTACGCGGTCACCGACCGTTCGGCGCAGCTGAGCCAGCGCGGACCCGTGATCATGGCGATCCGCCGGTGGCCGCCGGCGTACAGGTGGCGCAGCACCTCCTCGGCGCCCCCGGCGTTGTCCACGTCGAAGGAGGGGACGGTGGGCGAGCCGATGCCGATCGAGGCGACCCGGCCGCCCAGCCCGGCCGGCACCGCGTCGAGCACGGGTTGGGTGGTGTTGACCAGCACCATCCCGCAGACGCTCCGGTCCTCGCCGAGCCGCCGCAGGTCGGACGGGGCGTGCCGGGACAGCCACTCGAGGGTCACCCCGAGCCCGCGCGGGGCGCAGACCCGGGCGGCCGCGCTCACCACCCGGTCGACGTACGGGTCGTCGAAGAGGGCGTCGTCCCGGCCCACGACGGCCACGACGAGGCGGACCCCGCCGCCGCGTACCAGCGCCCGGGCGGCGGTGTTCGGCACGTAGCCGAGCCGGTCGGCGGCGGCGGCGACCCGGTCCCGGGCGTCCCCGGAGGCGAATCCGTAGCCGCCGAGCACCCGGGAGGCGGTGGCCCGGGAGACCCCGGCCGCCCGCGCGACGTCGTCGAGGGTGGCGGGTCGTGTCGTCGGCGTGCCCATGTCGGCATCATGCCCGCTCGGGTCACCCGAGGTAAGGGGTGGGAGCGCTTGTGCTGGTAGCGCTCTCAGGTGTGCGATGGTCGGCGGACGATCCGGGGGAGAGGACGACGACACGGTGAGCAGCACCATCGACGCGGCGGCGCTCGACCGGCCGGCCGTGCCGCGCCCGGTCCTGGCCGCCCGCACCGGCGTGACCGTGGTCTTCGCCCTCAACGGGCTCGCGGTGGCCAGCTGGTTCTCCCGGGTGCCCGCGGTCCGCGAGGCGCTCGGGCTCAGCGTCGGCCAGCTCGGCCTGCTGCTGCTGGCCATGTCGGCCGGCGCGCTGGTGGCGATGTCCACCGCCGGCCTGGTCACCCTGCGGCTCGGTCCGGCCCGCACGGTGGTCGCGTCGACCGTGCTGGTCGCGCTCGGCCTCACCGGCGCCGGCCTCTCCGCCGCCCTGGCCGGTTCGCTGGCCGGCGTCGGGATCGGGATCTTCGCCCTCGGGTACGGCTCCGGCGCCTGCGACGTGGCGATGAACGTCGAGGGCGCCGCGGTGGAGAAGCGGCTCGGCCGGACGATCATGCCCCGGTTCCACGCCGCCTGGAGCCTCGGTTCGGTGGCCGGGGCCGGGATCGGCGCCGGGGCGGCCCGGCTGGGCGTACCGGTCGGGTGGCACCTGTCCACGGTCGCGGTGGTGGTCCTGGCCGGCACCCTGCTCGGCGCCCGTGCCTTCCTGCCCGCCCCGGCCGAGCCGGCGGGGCCGGCCGACGCGGCCGCCCGCCGGCGCGCGCTGCTGGCCACCTGGCGGGAGCCGCGCACCCTGCTGATCGGGCTGTTCGTGCTGGTGATGGCGTTCACCGAGGGCAGTGCGAACGACTGGCTGGCGGTGGCGTTCGTCGACGGGCACGGGGTCAGCGAGGCGGCCGGCGCCACCGTTTTCGGCGTCTTCGTGGTCGGCATGACGCTGGGGCGGACCGCCGGCACCGTGGCCATCGACCGCTGGGGCCGGGTACGCGTGCTCTCCGGCACCATCGGGCTGGCCGCGGCCGGCGCCACGCTGGCCGTGCTGGCCGGCTCCGGGCCGCTCGCCGTGGTGGGCGTGGCGTGCTGGGGGATCGGCGCGTCGCTCGGCTTCCCGGTCGGGATGAGCGCCGCCGCCGACGACGAGGACCGGGCGCCGGCCCGGGTCAGCGTGGTCGCCATGATCGGTTACACCGCCTTCCTCGGCGGCCCGCCGCTGCTCGGTTTCCTCGGTGACCACCTGGGCATTCTCTCCGCCCTCGGGCTGGTGCCGCTGCTCCTGCTGCCCACGCTCGCGCTCGTCCCGGTGCTCCGCCCGCCGGCCCGCTGACCCGCCCGCTGACCCGCTCGGCCGGCGCGCGGGCGCCTCGGGCCATGATCGCCTCTGGTTGCCCCAGTCCGGTCCTTCCAGCCACTTTGAAGCCGCGATGTGCGGTATACCGGGGTCGGTCATCAGCCGACTCCCACCCGGCTCGCAGCCGATTGACAGGTACAGGTGCTGCACTGGGAGGACGCCGAGGAGAGGAGGCGGCCATGGGCTGGTTCAGCCGCCGGGCCACCGACCCGACCACCCCGACCAAGCTCGACCGCGAGGCGAACCGGGACGACCTGGCCGCCCTCGAGGCCTTCGTGACCAGCCGGCGCGGGGTCGAGTTCTATCTGGAGCCGGAGACCACGGCGACCGACACCACCGTGGTCGCCATCGCCCACGACGGCGAGTGGATTCGCCGCCGTACCGGCTCACCCCGGGCCGCTGCCAAGATCGCCAAGCGGCGCGCGGTCCCGTTGTACGAGGCCGCCCGCACCGGCTACCCGGAGCGGATGCGGGCCTGGAACCGGGCCCACCCGGAGCGACGCGCCCGCTGACCCCGCGCCGCCCGGTCAGCGGAACGCGGCGGCCAGCTCGTCGTCGTACACGGCGAGCCGGCGCCCGTCCACCCCGTACGCCACCAGCCGGCCGTGGGTCATCGTCGCCGACCGGAACGAGAAGGTGCGGGAGCCGGGGTAGGCGGCCAGCAGCGGGATGACCCGGGGCGCCCCGCCGGGCGCGGAGTAGTACTCCAGGCGGGCCACCTGTGGGGACACCACCCCGTTGACCCGTACCTTGGTCGGCTCGACGGCGGTGCCGAAGGTGACCGGCCCGCCCCCGCCGTACGCGGCGCACGCGGCCGGGCCACGGCAGACGAAGAAGTACCGGGGGTTGGCCACGTCCGCCAGGGAGTAGGACTTGAAGGTGGGGTCGGCCCCGGCCGGCAGCGGCTGCACGGCGAAGAACGCCAGCGTCGCCGCGGCCGCGACGCCGAGCCGCAGCCAGGCCCGGCCGACCGTGCCGCGCCGGGTCGCCGCGGCCGTCACGCCGCCGAACCCGGCCAGGCAGAGCGCGCAGACCCCGAGCGCGCGGGCGTTCTCCAGGAGAAACTGCACGCCGGGGCGGAGCGACACCGGACCGAGCACCACACCCAGCGACACCACCATGGTCACCAGCAGGGCGGCCCCGGCGACCCTGCGAGCCAACCCGGTGGCGCCGACCAGCAGCATCCCGGCCAGCACCGGCCAGATCTGGTGGTGAGTCCAGGAGACCGGTGAGGCGGCCACCGTGGCGCAGCCGACCAGCACCGCGGCGTGCCCCGGCCGGCCGTCCGCCGCGAGCCGCCGGGCCCGCAGCAGCGCGGCGAGGCAGATGCCGGCCACCAGCACGGCCCAGACCACCGGCAGGGCCGCCGGGGAGAGCCCGACGCGCAGCAGCATCCCATGCACCGACTGGTTGCCCAGCGAGGCCAGGTCGCCGATCCGGGAGGTCTGCACCACCGTGCCGGCCCAGTAGGTCCGGCTCTCCGCCGGCAGCACGACGGCGGCGACGGCCGCGCAGGCCAGGAAGGCGCCCATCGCGCGGGCGGCGTCGCGGTGCCGGCGGGCGACGAGGAAGTACGCCACGAAGAGCAGCGGCGTCAGCTTCACCGCGGCGGCCACCCCGACCAGCACCCCACGCCACCGGGGCGGTGCGACACCCACGCCGTCCAGCAGGGCCAGCAGCACGACGAAGATGCTCACCTGCCCGAAGCGCAGGTTGCTCTGCACGGGCGCGGAGAGCATCAGCACCGTGGCGGTCGCTGCCACCGCCAGCGGCCGGTCGGACCGGCCGGCGGCGAGCGCCGCACCGACGGGTACGGCGACGGCGACCACGGCGGCGATCGTCAGCAGCAGCCAGACCGCCCCCAGCACGGACTCCGGGAGCGTGGCGACCGGCCAGAGCACCAGCGCCGCGAACGGCGGGTAGGTGAACGGTCCGCCGTTCTCCGCGACGTACCCGTACAGCGGCCGCCCGGCCCGCAGATCGGCCAGGGCTCCGCGGTAGATGTGCAGGTCGGAGAGGTGGTCCGGGCGACGCAGCACCAGCCCGACGGAGACCATGGCGGACAGCGCGAACGCGGCCCACAGCAGCATCACCCGGCGGTCCCGCACCGGCCGAGGATAGGACAGCCGACCCGGGCTCGGGGGTGACGTCACTCAGCCGTCCAGGGCCGCGCGCGCCTCGGCCAGCCGTACCGGCTCGTCGTGGGCCGAGACGTACCACTCGACGTCGTCGGTGAGCAGGCCGCGCGCCAGCGCCAGGTCGGGCCCGTCGTCCGGGGTGCGCAGGTGCGTCGGCGGCGGGTACCAGCAGTCCCCGAGCAGCAGCACCCCCGAGTCCGGCACCAGGACCACCGACGAGTCGAGGGCGTGCCGGCCACCCACGTGCCGCACGACGACCCCGGTGGGCAGGGCCAGCTCGTCGGTGAAGGTACGGGTCGGCGGGAGCACCGCGAAGTCGTCCCAGGAGTCCACGGCGAGGGCCCGGGCCCGGTAGCTGTGCCCGAGGCGGGGGTTGGCGCGCACCTCCTCCCGCAGGTGCCGGTGACTCCACGGCCGGGCCGCCTCGGCCCGCAGCGGGGCGACACCGGCCGCGTGCCCGACGATCTCGACGCCGGGCCAGGCGCAGGCGCCCCAGACGTGGTCCCAGTGGTGGTGCGTGTAGACCAGCCAGCGCGGCGCGGGCAGTCCGGCGGCGCGCAGTCCGGCGTGGATCTCGCGGGCGTGCGCCGGGCTCTGTCCCGCGTCGACGATCACACTTCCGCGGTCGTCGGCGACGAGGGCCACGGTCGGGCGGATCGCGTACGGGTCCGGATCGCCGGGGAACAACCAGACCCGGCCGGCCAGCTGAACGGGTGTGATGCTGTCGATGGCGGCGGTTTCCTTCGCGAATGCGACGAGTGTCCACTGTCGATTCCCGATGCTACCGGCCCGCGCCGGTTCGGACCGTCCCGCCTGCCCGGACGCGATACCGCGCGGCTGCCGGCGGGTCTTCCGGAAATGCCGGTCGGGCGGGCGATCGCGATCCGGTCCGGATCGATTCCCGTCTTAGCGAACGGCGGGATGTGGCAGCCCGAGGGTATCGACGCCGGTGCTTCACTGCGGTGCGCCGGTCCGGTCCGGGACCCTCCGTTGACCCGGGCCGGGCGGCTGTGGCAGCATTCGCGGCCGGACGGCAGTGAAGGAAGCCGGTGTGAATCCGGCGCGGTCCCGCCACTGTCACCGGGGAGCGATCCCCCCTCGTGAGTCACGGCCGTGCGTGCGCGGTTGGAAGGCCGGGGGTGAGCGTCGATCCGGGAGCCAGGATACTTCGGCCGTCGGCGAGCCCCAGGGCGTGGACACCCGAGGAGGACCCGATGCACGGCCCCTGTGCCATCGACGCTGATCGTCGTATTCGGCCGGCGCGCACCGACGCGCCGTTGACCGCTCACCCCACCGCGCCCCGACCCGGCCGCGCCCCCGGCGCTGCCGTCGGTCGCGCCGGTGCGGCCGTGGCGGATCGCCCGGGCGCCGCCGGCGCCCGTGGCCGTCCCGGCGTCGCGGCCGGCCACGCCGCCCGCCGCTGAGTTCCGCCCCGCCCGGGTCCACACCCGGCCGGGTGTCACCGTCGGTCCAGCCGCCGGTGAGCCGCCGGCCGGACCCGCGCACCCGCTGAATCCGCGTCCACCTCCTGCCCGCCGCCGCCTCGCCGCGCCGTCGGGCGTCACGCTCCGGAGCCGTCCGTGCGCATCCTGCTGCTCTCCACCGCCGACACCGACCTGCTCGCCGCCCGCGCCAGCGGCGCGGGCTACCGGCCGGCCAACCCCGCCCGGGTCGCCGCCGACGCCGTGCCCGCCCTGCTCGACGGCGTCGACCTGGCCGTCGTACGCCTGCTCGGCGGCCGGCAGGCGTGGCCGGACGGCCTGACCGCGGTGCTCGCCTCCGGCGTGCCGACGGTGGTCCTCGGCGGCGAGTCGGTGCCGGACGCGGAGCTGATGGCGGCGTCCACGGTGGCCGCCGGGGTGGCCGCCGAGGCCCTCGCGTACCTGGTGGAGGGGGGCCCGGAGAACCTCGCCGAACTGGCCCGGTTCCTCTCCGACACGGTGCTGCTCACCGGCGAGGGCTTCGCCCCGCCCGCGCCCACCCCGCCGTACGGGATCCTCGGACCCGACCCGGGCCCGGCGGACGACGGCCGACCCGTCGTGGGCATCGTGTTCTACCGGGCGCACGCCCTCGCCGGGAACACCGCCTTCGTGGAGACCCTCGCCGACGCGGTGACCGCGGCCGGCGGCCGGGCGCTGCCGATCTTCTGCGGTTCGCTGCGCGGCCTGACCCCCGGCACCGGCCCGCTCGACCTTCTCGGCCGGTGCGACGCCCTGGTGGTGACGGTTCTCGCCGCCGGTGGCACGGTTGCCGCCGACGCCTCCGGCGGCGGCGACGAGGACGCCTGGGACGTCGGCGCGCTCGCCGACCTGGACGTGCCCGTCCTGCAGGCGCTCTGCCTGACCAGCACCCGCGACCAGTGGGCTGCCGGCGACGCCGGACTCTCCCCGTTGGACGCGGCGATGCAGGTGGCCATCCCCGAGTTCGACGGCCGCATCGTCACGGTGCCGTTCTCGTTCAAGCGGATCGACGCCGAGGGGCTCTCCGGGTACGAGGCCGACCCGGAGCGGGCCGCCCGGCTCGCCGGCATCGCCGTCCGGCAGGCCCGGCTGCGGCAGCTGCGCAACGCCGCGAAGCGGGTCGCGGTCGTGCTCAGCTCGTACCCGACGAAGCACTCCCGGGTCGGCAACGCCGTCGGCCTGGACACGCCGGCCTCGGCGGTCCGCCTGCTCGCCGCCCTCGCCGAAGCCGGCTACCACCTGGGCGACGGGCCGGTGCCGACGGACGGGGACGCGCTGATCCACGCCCTGATCGCCGCCGGCGGCCACGACGTCGAATGGCTCACCCCGGAGCAGCTCTCCGCCGCCGAGGCCCGGGTGCCGGGGGAGACCTACCGGCGCTGGTTCCACGTGGTCCCGGCGCCGCTGCGGGAGCGGATGCGCGAGCACTGGGGCGAGCCGCCCGGCACGCTCTACACCGACGGCGACGACATCGTCCTGGCCGGGCTGCGCTTCGGCAACGTGGTGCTGCTGATCCAGCCACCACGCGGCTTCGGGGAGAACCCGGTCGCCATCTACCACGACCCGGACCTGCCACCCAGCCACCACTACCTGGCCGCCTACCGGTGGCTGGCCGCGCCGGTCGCCGACGGCGGCTTCGGCGCGGACGCCGTGGTCCACCTCGGCAAGCACGGCACCCTTGAGTGGCTGCCCGGCAAGGGACTCGGGCTGGCCGCCGACTGCGCCCCCGACGCGGTCCTCGGCGACCTGCCGCTGGTCTACCCGTTCATCGTCAACGACCCCGGCGAGGGGACGCAGGCCAAGCGCCGCGCGCACGCCGTCGTGGTCGACCACCTGGTGCCGCCGATGGCCCGCGCCGAGACGTACGGCGACCTGGCGAAGCTGGAACAGCTCCTGGACGAGTACGCGACCGTGCAGGCCCTCGACCCGGCCAAGGCGCCGACGGTGCGGCGGCAGATCTGGGACCTGGTCCGCGCCGCCGAGCTGCACCACGACCTGCACCAGGCGGAGATGCCGGCGGCCGACGACTTCGACGACTTCGTGCTGCACCTCGACGGCTACCTCTGCGAGATCAAGGACGTGCAGATCCGCGATGGGTTGCACGTGCTCGCCGAGGCGCCCACCGGCGAGGCCCGGGTCAACCTGGTGCTCGCCGTGCTGCGCGCCCCCCAGGTCTGGGGCGGGGTGCGGGCGCTGCCCGGACTGCGCCAGGCACTCGCCGCGCACGTCGGCCTCGACGAGGCGGCGCTGCTGGCCACGCCCGGCGCCCGGCTCGCCGTGCCGGCGGCGCTGACCGAGGCCGTCGACGGGCCGGCCGCCACCGCCGCCGACGCCGTGGACCTGATCGAGGCCCTCGCCCGACGGCTGGTCCTCGGCATGGAGACCCTCGGCTGGGACGCGGCCAAGGCCGACGCGGTGGTCGCCGAGGTGGTCGGGTTGGCCGTGCCGGACGCCGTCGAGGTGCTGCGCTTCGCCGCCCGCGAGGTGGTGCCCCGGCTGGACCGCACCACCGACGAGATCGACCGCGTGCTCGGCGCGCTGGCCGGCCGGTTCGTTCCGCCCGGGCCGTCCGGCTCACCCACCCGCGGGCTGGTCAACGTGCTGCCCACCGGCCGGAACTTCTACTCCGTCGACCCGAAGGCCATCCCCAGCCGCAACGCCTGGGACGTCGGGGTCGCCCTCGCCGACTCACTGCTGGCCCGGCACCTGGCCGACACCGGGGCGTACCCGCGCTCGGTCGGGCTGACCGTGTGGGGGACCAGCGCAATGCGCACGCAGGGCGACGACATCGCCGAGGTGCTGGCGCTGCTCGGGTGCCGCCCGAGGTGGGACGACCGGTCCCGCCGGGTGACCGGCGTCGAGGTGGTGCCGCTGGCCGATCTGGGCCGCCCACGCGTCGACGTCACCGTCCGCATCTCCGGCTTCTTCCGGGACGCCTTCCCGCACGTCGTCACCCTGATCGATGACGCCGTCCGGCGGGTCGCCGCCCTCGACGAGCCGGCCGCGGACAACTACGTGAAGTCGCACGTCGACGCGGACGTCGCGGCGCACGGCGACGAGCGGCGGGCCACCGCGCGGATCTTCGGCTCCCGGCCCGGGGCGTACGGGGCGGGGCTGCTGCCGCTGATCGACGCCCGGAACTGGCGCACCGACGCCGACCTGGCCGAGGTGTACGCCGTCTGGGGCGGATACGCCTACGGCCGGGGCCTGGACGGGCGGGCCGCCCGGGAGGACATGGAACGATCCTTTGCCCGGATCTCCGTGGCGGTGAAGAACCAGGACACCCGCGAGCACGACATCGTCGACTCCGACGACTACTTCCAGTACCACGGCGGGATGGTGGCGATGGTCCGCCACCTCACCGGGGATTCGCCGGCCGCGTACGTGGGCGACTCGGCTATCCCGCACGACGTGCGGACCCGCGCCCTCGGCGAGGAGACCCGCCGGGTGTTCCGGGCCCGGGTGGTCAACCCCCGCTGGATCGCCGCGATGCGCCGGCACGGCTACAAGGGCGCCTTCGAGCTGACCGCCACCGTCGACTACCTGTTCGGCTACGACGCCACCGCCGGGGTCGTCGACGACTGGATGTACGAGCGGCTCGCCGCGGCGTACCTCTTCGACCCGGACACCCGCGAGTTCCTGGAGCGGTCCAACCCGTGGGCGCTGCGCGGCATCACCGAACGCCTGCTCGAGGCCGCCGACCGGGGCCTGTGGGCCGCGCCCGAGCCGGCCACCCTCGACCGGCTCCACGAGACGTACCTGGTCAGCGAGGGCGACCTGGAGGAGATGGCACAGTGAGCAGTTACCCGTTCAGCGCGGTGCTCGGCATGGCCGAGATGCGGCTCGCCCTGCTGCTCAACGCGGTCAGCCCGGCCATCGGCGGGGTGCTGGTCCGGGGCGAGAAGGGCACCGCCAAGTCCACCGCCGTCCGCGCGCTCGCCGCGCTGCTGCCGCCGGTGGACCGGGTGGCCGGTTGCCGCTTCGCCTGCGACCCGGCCGCGCCGGACCCGGGCTGCCCGGACGGGCCGCACCCGGCCGGCCCGCCGGCCGAGCGTCGCCCCGCCCACCTGGTCGAACTTCCGGTCGGCGCCGCCGAGGACCGGGTGGTCGGCTCGCTGGACCTGGAACGCGCCCTCGCCGAGGGGGTACGCGCCTACGAGCCCGGCCTGCTCGCCGCCGCCCACCGGGGCGTGCTCTACGTCGACGAGGTCAACCTGCTCCACGACCACCTGGTCGACCTGCTCCTCGACGCCGCCGCGATGGGCCGCTGCCACGTTGAGCGGGAGGGCGTCTCGGTCAGCCACGCCGCCCGGTTCCTGCTGGTCGGCACCATGAACCCGGAGGAGGGGGAGCTGCGCCCGCAGCTGCTCGACCGGTTCGGGCTCACCGTCGAGGTGGCCGCCAGCCGCGATCCCGCCGTGCGCGCCGAGGTGGTCCGCCGCCGGTTGGCCGCCGACGCGGACCCGACCGGCTTCGCCGCCGGCTGGGTCGGGGCGGACGCCGAGGTGGCCCGCCGGGTCGCGGCCGCCCGCCACCGGCTGGGTCGGGTGGTGCTGCCCGACGCGGCGCTGCGGCAGATCGCCGAGGTCTGCGCCGCGTTCGACGTGGACGGCATGCGCGCGGACATCGTCACCGCCCGTACCGCCGTGGCGCACGCCGCCTGGCAGGGCCGGGACCGGGTGGGCGCCGAGGACGTGCGGATCGCCGCCCGGCTCGCCCTGCCGCACCGCCGCCGACGCGACCCCTTCGACACCCCTGGCCTGGACGAGCAACGCCTCGACGAGGCGTTGCGCCGGGCCCGCGACGCCCACCCCGACGACGACCCGAACGACGACGGCCCAGACGACGACGGCCCGGACGGCCCGGGCGCTGGCGGCGGCCCGACCGGCGGCCCGGGCGGCGGCGGACCTGGTCGGGGTGGACCGGCCGACGGTGGTGGACCGGTCGCGCAGCAGGATCCGCGCGGCGCGGCGACAGGCGGCCGGCCCGACCGGGCCGGTGCCCGCTGGCCGGTCAACGGCGCGGACGAGCGGTCCACCGCCGACGACGGCGGCGGCGGCGGTCGGCGCCGGCCCGACGAAGCCGCTGACCGGGTGCGCGGCGGGCGGCCCGGCGCGGGCGAGGGTCACGCCGACGGGGATCCGGACGCAGCGGCCGGGGGGTCCGCGGCGGGCCGTGGCGACGCCTCGCCGGGTCCCGCCGGGCCGCGCCGGACCGGGCCGGGTGACGCCGGCCCGGCCTGGCCCGCGGGCCCGGTGGCGGCACCGGACCGGGGCCTGCGGGCGCGGCTGCTCACCGCGCCGGGGGTGGGCGAGGGGGTGCCGGGCCGGCGGTCCCGGGCGCGCACCGGGCGCGGCCGCAGCACCGGCTCCCGGGTGCCCGCGGGCCGGCCCGGCGCGCTGCATCTGCCGGCGACCGTGCGGGCCGCCGCGCCCCACCAGGCCGCCCGGGGCCGGGCCGGCGGGCCGCTGCGGCTGCGCCCGGACGACCTGCGGGAGGCGGTCCGCGAGGGGCGCGAGGGGAACCTCGTGCTGTTCGTGGTGGACGCCAGCGGGTCGATGGGCGCCCGGCAGCGGATGTCCGCCGTCAAGGGCGCGGTGCTCGCCCTGCTCGGGGACGCCTACCAGCGGCGGGACAAGGTGGCCGTGGTCGCCTTCCGGGGCGCCGGGGCGCAGACCCTGCTGCCGGCCACCTCGTCGGTGCTGGCCGCGGCCACCCGGCTGGCCGAGCTGCCCACCGGCGGCCGTACCCCGCTCGCCGAGGGACTGCTCGCGGCGGCCGAGCTGCTTCGGTTGGAGCGGCTGCGCGACCCGAAACGGCGGCCCCTCGTCCTGGTCGTCACCGACGGCCGGGCCACCGCCGGCGACCGTCCCCTCGACCGGGCCGAGCGGGCGGCCGCCGTGCTCGGCGCCACCGGTGCCGCCTGTGTCGTCGTCGACTGCGAGTCCGGACCGGTCCGCCTGCACCTCGCCCGGCGCCTCGCCGCCCACCTCCGCGCCCCGCACCACCCGCTGTCCGCCCTCGTCACCACCAGGAGCGCCGCCTGATGCCGCAGGGGAAGCCGACCCACGTACCCGCCGACGGGCTGACCACCCGGCAGCGGCGCAACCGGCCGCTGCTCGTCGTCCACACCGGACAGATGAAGGGCAAGTCGACCGCCGCGTTCGGGCTGGCGCTGCGGGCCTGGACCGCCGGCCTGCCGATCGGGGTGTTCCAGTTCGTCAAGAGCGCCAAGTGGCGGGTGGGTGAGGAGAACGCCTTCCGCGCCCTCGGCGAGGTGCACGCCCGCACCGGGCAGGGCGCGCCGGTCAGCTGGCACAAGATGGGCGAGGGCTGGTCCTGGATCCAACGCGCCGGGGCGGCCGACCACGCGGCGGACGCCCTGGAGGGCTGGCGGCAGATCCAACGCGACCTCGCCGCCCAGCGCCACGGCCTGTACGTGCTGGACGAGTTCACCTACCCGATGAAGTGGGGGTGGGTGGACGTCGACGAGGTGGTCGAGACCCTGGCCGGTCGGCCCGGGTTCCAGCACGTGGTGATCACCGGCCGGGACGCCGACCCCCGGCTGGTCGAGGCGGCCGACCTGGTCGCCGAGCTGACCAAGGTGAAGCACCCGATGGACGCCGGCCAGAAGGGCCAGAAGGGCATCGAGTGGTGACCCCCCTCGCGCTGCCGCGGCTGGTCGTCGCCGCCCCGGCCAGCGGGCACGGCAAGACCACGGTGGCCACCGGGCTGCTCGCCGCGCTGCGCCGCCACGGCCTGACCGTCAGCCCGCACAAGGTCGGACCCGACTACATCGACCCCGGCTACCACGCGCTCGCCGCCGGCCGTCCCGGCCGCAACCTCGACCCCTGGCTGGTCGGCCCGGAGCGGATCGCCCCGCTGCTGCGCCACGGCGCGACCGTCCCCACCCCGGCCGACGTCGCCGTGGTCGAGGGGGTGATGGGGCTGCACGACGGCGCCGTCGGACAACGGGCGTACGCCTCCACCGCGCACGTCGCCGCGCTCATCGACGCGCCGGTGCTGCTGGTCCTCGACACCACCGCGCAGGGCCGCTCGGCGGCCGCCCTGGTGCTCGGCATGCGCGCCTTCGATCCCGAAACACGCATCGGCGGGGTGATCCTCAACCGGGTCGGCTCGCCCCGGCACGAGACGCTGCTCCGCGACGCGCTCGCCGAGGTGGACGTGCCGGTGCTGGGGGCGGTCAGCCGGGCCGCCGAGGTGGCTGCGCCGTCGCGCCACCTCGGCCTCGTGCCGGTCGCCGAACGCGCGCCCGAGTCGGTCGCCACGGTCGCCGCGCTCGCCGACCTGGTAGCCGCCACCGTGGACCTGGACGCCGTGCTCGATCTGGCCCGGACCGCGCCGCCGCTGACCGCCCCGGCCTGGGACCCGGCGATCGAGGTCGGCGGGCCCGCCGGCACGCTCCGCCCGGTCGTCGCCGTCGCCGGCGGCCCGGCCTTCACCTTCTCGTACGCGGAGACCACCGAACTGCTCGCCGCGGCCGGCGCGGCGGTGGTTTCCGTCGACCCGCTGCGCGACCCGGCCCTGCCCGCCGGCACCCGGGCCGTGCTGCTGGGCGGCGGATTTCCGGAGCTGCACGCCGAGGCGCTCGGCGGCAACACCGCGCTCCGCGCCGAGCTGGCCGACTTCGACGGGCCGGTTGTCGCCGAGTGCGCCGGGCTGCTCTACCTGGGCCGGGCCCTCGACGGGGTGCCGATGTGCGGGCGGCTCGACCACACCGCCCGGATGACCGGCCGGCTCACCCTCGGCTACCGCGAGGCGGTGGCCGTCGCCGACTCTCCGGCGCACCGGGCCGGCGACCCGGTACGGGGACACGAGTTCCACCGCACCGTCACCGACCCCGGGCACGGGGACCGGCCGGCCTGGCGCTGGGACGGCGCCGCGCACGGCTTCGTCACCGGTCGGGTGCACGCCTCCTACCTGCACACCCACTGGGCCGGTCACCCCGGGGCGGCGCGCCGGCTGGTCGAGGCGGCGAGCCGGTGAGCCCGGCCCTGACCGGCGTCGGCGTGGGCCCCGGCGACCCGGATCTGCTGACGCTGAAGGCGGTACGGGTGCTGCGCGAGGCCGACCTGGTCTTCGTACCGGTGCCGGACCGGGCGGCGGCCGACGGCGGCGCGTCCCCGGGTCGCGCCGGGGTCACGGTGGCCGCGTACGTCGCGGCGGAGCGGCTGCGCCGGCTGCCGTTCGCCCTGGACGACCGGGGCGGGGTGACCGCCCGCCGCGAGGCCGCCTGGGACGCGGCGGCGGCGGCCGTGGTGGACGCCTTCGACGGCGGCGCCCGGGCGGTCGCCTTCGCCACCATCGGCGACCCGAACGTCTACTCCACGTTCGGTTACCTGGCCCACGGGGTGCGTGCCCGCCGACCGGACGTCGCGGTACGCACGGTCCCCGGCATCACCGCCATGCAGGAACTGGCCGCCCGTGCCGGCGTGCCGCTCTGCGAGGGCCGTGAACCGCTGACCCTGCTGCCCGCCACCGCCGGGCTGGCGCCGGTCGCCGACGCACTCGCCGGGCCCGGGACCGTCGTGGTCTACAAGGGCTGGCGCCGCCACCCCGACCTGGTCCGCGAGCTGCGCCGGCAGGGCCGCCACGCCGACGCCCTGCTCGGCCGCGCCCTCGGCCTGGCCGACGAGTGGATCGGCCCGCTGGACGACCACGCCGACGACCTGCCGTACCTGTCGACGTTGCTGGTCCCGGCCCACCGGGACCGGCGGGGAGGAAAACTGTGACCACCGCCGGAAAGGTGTGGTTCGTCGGGGCCGGCCCCGGCGCCGCCGACCTGCTCACCCTGCGCGCCGCCCGGGTGATCGCCGAGGCCGACGTGGTGATCTGGGCGGCCAGCCTGGTCCACGCCGACGTGCTTGTCCACGCCCGCGCCGACGCCGAGATCGTCGACTCCTCCCGGCTGCCCGTCGAGGGGGTGCTGCCGCTCTACCGACGGGCCGCCGCTCAGGGACTGACCGTGGCCCGGATCCACTCCGGCGACCCGGCGCTGTGGGGCGCGGTGCAGGAGCAGCTCGACGCGTGCCAGGCGCTCGGCCTGGCCGTGGAGATCGTTCCCGGGGTCTCCTCGTTCACCGCCGTCGCCGCGCGCGTCGGCCGGGAACTCACCATCCCCGAGGTGGCCCAGTCGGTGATCCTCACCCGGCTAGAGGGTGGCAGGACGCCGATGCCGCCCAGGGAGCGGGTCCGTGACTTCGCCCGGCACGGCACCACCATGGCGCTCTTCCTCTCCGCCGCCCGCTCCGGGCAGGCCCAGGCCGAGCTGCTGGCCGGCGGCTACCCGCCGGACACCCCGGTGGTGGTCGCCTACCAGGCGACCTGGCCGGACGAGCTGTTGCTCCGGTGCGCCCTCGGCGAGCTGGCGGACACGGTCCGGGCGCACAAGCTCTGGAAGCACACCCTGTTCCTGGTCGGGCCGGCCCTCGCCGCCACCGGCACCCGCTCGCACCTCTACCACCCCGGCCACTTCCACACCTACCGCCGGGCCGAGCCCGCCGCCCGCGCCGGCCTCCGTCGCGCCCGCGCCGACCACCCCCGGGACGGCCGATGAGGTACGCCGAACCGCCGCTGCGCGAGCCGGACCTGCCGCGTACCGCGAAGGTTCGGCCGACCGCGCTGCGCACCGGCTGGACCACCGGCGCCTGCGCCACCGCGGCGGCCAAGGCCGCGCTGACCGCGCTGGTCAGCGGGGTGCCGCAGCGGGAGGTGGAGATCGGGCTGCCGGCCGGCCGGCGGGTCACCTTCGCGGTCGCCCGGTGCGACCTGGAGCCGGCCCGGCGCGCCGAGGCGGTGGTGGTCAAGGACGCCGGGGACGACCCGGACGTCACCCATGGCGCGGAACTTACCGCCACCGTCGACTGGCGCGACCGGCCGGGGCTGTGCCTGGACGGCGGGCCGGGCGTCGGGACGGTCACCAGACCGGGGCTGGGCCTGCCGGTGGGCGGGCCGGCCATCAACGAAACCCCGCGCCGCATGATCGGTGCGGCCGTCGCCGAGGTGGTCGACCTGGCCGAGATCGGCGTGCGGGTGGTGATCAGCGTGCCGGGCGGCGAGATCATGGCCCGGAAGACCACCAACCGGCGGCTCGGCATCCTCGGCGGCATCTCCATCCTCGGCACCACCGGGATCGTGCGGCCCTTCTCCACCGCCTCCTGGCGGGCCAGCGTGGTGCAGGCGGTGCACGTGATGGCCGCCCAGGGGGAGCGGACCGTCGTGCTCTGCACCGGCGGGCGGACCGAGCGGGCCGCCCGTGCGCTCCTGCCCGAACTGCCCGAGGTGTGCTTCGTCGAGGTGGGCGACTTCACCGGCGCTGCGGTCACCGCCGCCGTCGGCGACGGGATGGCCGGGGTCGTCTTCGTCGGCATGGCGGGCAAGCTCGCCAAGCTCGCCGCCGGCATCCTGATGACCCACTACACCCGGTCGAAGGTGGACCTGTCGCTGCTCGGCGCGGTTACCGCGGAGGCCGGCGGTGACCGCGACCTGGTCGCGGCGGTCGCCGCCGCCAACACCGGACGGCACGCCTACGAGCTGTGGGAGGCCGCCGGGCTGCTCCGTCCGGCCGGGGACCTGCTGTGCCGCCGGGTCCGCCAGGTGCTGCGCCGCTTCGCCGGCCACGCCGTCACCGTGGACGTGGCCATGGTGGACTTCGCCGGCTCCCGGGTGGTGGCCTCGTCCGCGCGGTGGGCGGCATGACGCCCCCGTCCCTCCGTCCCGGCGAAGCCGTGACGCTCGGTGACGCCGCCGGCCAGCGGATCACTTCTGAGCGGTATGCCGCTGAGGCACATTCATGCCTGAGCGGCATACCGCTCCCGGGCGATGTGCCCGCCACCGCGGCAGGCGAGGGCCGGCCCGCCGGCGTCGCGTCGGCCGCCCCGCGGGACCCTGCCGCGGTCGATGCACCTCCGACTGTGTCCGCCGTCCCGGTGACCGTCGTGGGTGTGGACGCCGCCGGCCGGCCGGCGCACCCCGCGCTCGCCGGGTTGCTGGCCGACGCCGGCCTGGTGGTCGGCGCGGCCCGGCACCTGGCCGCCGTGTCGGCGCCGCCCGGCTGCGCCACCGTCACGCTCGGACCGCTCGCCCCCGCGCTGGACCGGCTCGCCGCCGCTGTCGCCGCCGGCACCCCCGCCGTCGTGCTGGCCAGCGGCGATCCCGGCTTCTTCGGTGTCGCCCGCCGGTTGCGGGCCGCCGGGCTGCCGGTCCGGTTGCTGCCCGCCGTGTCCAGCGTCGCCGCCGCGTTCGCCCGCGCCGGCCTGCCCTGGGAGGGCGCGGTGGTGGTCAGCGCGCACGGGCGCGACCTGCGGCCCGCGCTCAACGCCTGCCGGGCGCTGCCCGTGGTCGCGGTGCTCACCGCGCCCGGCGCCGGGGCGGCCGAGCTCGGTGCCGGCCTGGCCGGGTGGCCCCGCGAACTCCTCGTCGCCGCGCGGCTCGGCAGCCCTGACGAACGGGTCACCCGGACCACGCCGGAGGAGGCCGCCGCGACGGCCTGGCCCGACCCGCACGTCGTCCTCAGCCTCGCCCCGTCGGCCGCCACGGGGGTGCGGGCCGACAACCAGGCCGCAGCCGCGCCCCGCGGGGGCTGGGCGCTGCCGGAGGCCGCGTACGCGCACCGGGGCTCCATGATCACCAAGGCGGAGGTGCGTGCCCTCGCGGTCGCCCGGCTGCGCCCCCGGCTCGGCCGGCTGATCTGGGACGTCGGCGCGGGCAGCGGCTCCGTCGGCATCGAGTGCGCCCTGCTCGGCGCTGCGGTGATCGCCGTCGAGCGCGACCCGCGGGCACCGATCCGGGCCAACGCCACCCGGCACGGCGTGGACCTCCGGGTGGTGACCGGCACGGCTCCGGCCGCGCTGGCCGGGCTGCCCGACCCGGACGCCGCCTTCGTCGGCGGGGGCGGGATCGACGTGCTCGCCGCCGTGGCCGCCCGCCGCCCCGCCCGGGTGGTGGCCACCCTCGCCGCGCTCGACCGGGTGGCGCCGGCCGTCCACCTGCTGCGCGCCAGCGGGTACGCGGTCGAGGGCAGCCAGCTCACCGCCGCCCGCCTCGCCGACCTGCCCGGCGGTTCGCTGCGCCTCGCCGCGACCAACCCGGTGGTCGTGCTGACCGCAGAAGCACCGTCCACCTGGGAGCAGCCATGACCACGATCGGCCTCGTCGCGGCCACCGCCGCCGGCCGGCGGCACGCCGGCATCCTCGCCGCCGCCTGGCCGTCCGCCCGGCTGGTCGAGGCGGGGGCCACCGCCGACGCGCTGCGCGCCGCCTGGACGCGGTGCGACGCCGTGGTGGCGTTCCTGGCCACCGGCGCGGTGGTCCGGATCCTCGCGCCGCTGCTCGGCGACAAGCGCGTCGACCCGGCCGTGGTGGTCGTCGACGAGGCGGCCCGGCACGCGGTCGCCCTGCTCGGCGGGCACGCGGGCGGCGCGAACGCGCTCGCCGCCGAGGTCGGCGCGCTGCTGGACGCCCAGCCGGTGATCACCACCGCCACCGACGCGGTCGGCCTGCCCGGGCTGGACACCCTCGGCTGGCCGGCGGAGGGCGCGGTCGCGGCGGTGTCCCGGGCCGTTCTCGACGGCGAGCCGGTCCGGCTGGTCGCCGACGGCACCTGGCCGATGCCCGCCCTCCCGCCGAACGTCCGCGTCGAGACCGCCCCGCCGCCCGCCGCCCCGCCGGCCGCCGAAACCGACGGCCATCGCTGGCGGATCCTGGTCACCGACCGGGTCGTGCCGCTCGACGGGCGAACCGTGGTGCTGCGACCCCCGTCCCTGGTCGCCGGGATCGGCTCCAGCCGGGGCGTGTCCGCCGCCGAGGTGACCGGCCTGCTGCGCCGGGCGCTCGCCGACGCCGGACTGAGCCCGGCCAGCCTCCGGTGCCTGGCCAGCGTGGACCTGAAGGCCGACGAGGCGGGCATCCGGGCCACCGCCGAGGCGTACCGCGTACCCCTGGAGACCTGGCCGGCGGCGGAGCTGGCGGCGGTCGACGTGCCGCACCCCAGCGAGGTGGTCCGCGCGGTCGTCGGCACGCCGAGCGTCGCGGAGGCCGCGGCGCTGCGCGGCGGCG
This sequence comes from Micromonospora mangrovicola, assembly GCF_047200535.1. Classification (NCBI taxonomy): domain Bacteria; kingdom Bacillati; phylum Actinomycetota; class Actinomycetes; order Micromonosporales; family Micromonosporaceae; genus Micromonospora; species Micromonospora mangrovicola. Next base: position 48,454 of record NZ_JBJZOG010000044.1, read on the forward strand.
GCACCCTGCTGGTGCCCAAGACCGCCTCGGCGATGGCCACCGTCGCGATCGCCCGGCACGCCCCGCGCGGACGGCTAGCGCTGGTCGGTCTCGGCCCCGGCGCCGCCGACCTGCGCACCCCGCGCGCGGTCGCCGAGCTGCGCCGCGCCGCCGTGGTGGTCGGCCTCGACCAGTACGTCGACCAGGTCCGCGCGCTGCTGCGGCCCGGCACCCGGGTGCTGACCAGCGGACTCGGCGCCGAGGAGGAGCGGGCCCGCACCGCCGTCGCCGAGGCCACCGCCGGCCACGCCGTCGCGCTGGTCGGCTCCGGCGACGCCGGGGTGTACGCGATGGCCAGCCCCGCCCTGGAGGGCGCCGACGAGCGGATCGACGTGCTCGGGGTGCCCGGGGTGACCGCGGGGCTGGCCGCGTCCGCGCTGCTCGGCGCGCCGCTCGGGCACGACCACGTCTACCTGAGCCTGTCCGACCTGCACACCCCCTGGCCGGTGATCGAACGGCGGGTGGCCGCCGCGGCCGAGGGCGACTTCGTGGCGCTGCTCTACAACCCGCGCAGCCGGACCCGGGACTGGCAGCTCGGCGCGGCGCTGACGACCTTCGCCGCGCACCGGCCGGGGCACACCCCGGTCGGCGTGGTCCGCAACGCCAGCCGGCCCGGTGAGCGGGTGCACCTGGCCACCCTGGCCACCCTCGACCCCGCGCTGGTCGACATGTACAGCGTGGTAGTCGTCGGCAGCTCGCAGACCCGGGTCGTCGCCGGCCGCATGATTACCCCCCGGGGCTACCGGTGGCGGCCGTGACCGCCGTCCCGGTGACCATCGGCCCCTGCCAGGGCTGCGGCGCCTGCCTGCTCACCTGCCCGACCCACGCCATCCGCCCCACTCCCGCCGGCCTGCGGGTCACCGACCGGTGCACCGGCTGCCTGGAGTGCCTGGAGATCTGCCCCGTGGACGCGATCCGCGTCGACCCCGAACCCCGAGGAGAGCCATGACCGCCACCCCGACCGCCGCCGCGCCACCCACCGGCCGGTGGAGCCGCGCCGAGCGGGTACGCCTCGGCGGCATCGTCTGCGCGGTCGCCGCGTTGCACGTCGCCGGCGTCAGCCTCTACCTGTACTGGCACGACCAGCCGGCCGCCGCCGGCGGGCTGGCCGGCGCGGGCACCCTGGCGTACGTGCTGGGCGTGCGGCACGCCTTCGACGCCGACCACATCGCCGCCATCGACGACACCACCCGGCTGATGCTGCTGCGCGGCCGGCGCCCGGTCGGCGTCGGTTTCTTCTTCGCCCTCGGGCACAGCGCGGTGGTGCTGCTGCTCGCCCTGGTCATCGGGCTCGCCTCCACCCGGCTCAGCGGTGCCGGGCTGGCCGGTCTCCAGGAGGTCGGCGCGACCGTCGCGGTGGTCACCGCGACCGGCTTCCTGCTGCTGGTGGCCGCGCTCAACGCGGCCGTGCTGGCCGGACTGGCCCGGCTCTGGCGGCGGCTGCGGGCCGGCGGCCTGGACGAGTCCGAACTGGACCTGCTGCTGCTCAACCGGGGCCTGCTGAACCGGATCCTCGGCGCCCGGGCGCGGACCCTGGTCCGGTCCTCCTGGCACATGGCCCCGGTCGGGTTCCTCTTCGGGCTGGGCCTGGAGACGGCGAGCGAGGTGACCCTGCTGGCGTTGTCGGCCAGCACCGCCGCCGCCGGCGGGCTGCCGGTGCTGGCCCTGCTCACCCTGCCGCTGCTCTTCGCCGCCGGGATGTCCGCCATGGACACCGCGGACAGCCTGCTGATGAGCCGCGCCTACTCGTGGGCGTACCGGCAGCCGGCCCGGCGGCTCTGGTACAACCTGGCCACCACCGGGATGACCGTGGTGGTGGGCGGCCTGGTCGCCAGCGTGTACCTGGCCGGGCTGCTCGCCGACCAGTTCGGCGTCACCGCGCTGACCGGGTACGCCGCGATCGCCGACCACTTCGAGCAGCTCGGCTACGCCGTGGTGACGCTCTTCGCGCTCGCCTGGGGCGGGGCGATCGTCCTCTGGCGGCTGCGCGGCCACGACCGCCGCTACGGCGGAGCGACCTCATGAGGACCGTGCACCCGATCGAGGCGGAGTCGTACCGGATCCTGCGGGACCGTGTCGACCTGTCGCACCTGCCGCCGCTGACCCGAGCGGTCACCGAGCGGGTGGTGCACGCCAGCGCGGACCTCGACTACGTCACCGACCTGGTCTGCGCCGAGGACGCCCTCGCCGCCGGGCTGGCCGCGCTGCGCGGCGGCGCGCCGATCGTCACCGACGTGTGGATGGTCGCCGCCGGGATCACCCGGGCCGGCCGGCCGCCGGTCTGCCCGGTCGCCGAGCCGGCCACCGCCGAGCTGGCCCGCGCCGCCGGGCTCACCCGGGCCGCGGCGGCGGTCCGGATCGCGTACGGCCGGGTCGGCCCCGGCGCGGTGTGGGTGGTCGGGTGCGCCCCGACCGCGCTGGTCGAGCTGATCGACCTGGGCGTCGCCCCGGCGCTGGTGGTCGGCCTGCCGGTCGGTTTCGTCGGGGCCGCCGAGTCCAAGGCGGCGCTGCGGGCCGGCGGCCTGCCAGCCGTGTCCAACGTGGGAGAGAAGGGTGGCTCCGCCGTCGCCGCCGCCGCGCTCAACGCCCTGCTGTACCTGGAGGAGAAGTGATGGACCGCAGCCCGCTGCTGATCGTCGGGCACGGCACGCGCAGCGCGGCCGGCGTTGCCCAGTTCGCCGCGCTGGTCGAGCGGATCCGCCGCCGGGCCGCCGTCGACGACGTCGACGGCGGCTTCATCGAGCTGTCCCGCCCGCCGCTCACCGACGCGGTCGGCGCGCTGGTCGCCCGGGGCCACCGCCGGCTGGTCGCGTTGCCGCTGGTGCTCGCCGCCGCCGGGCACGGCAAGGGGGACATCCCGGCCGCCCTCGCCCGGGAGCGGCAGCGCCACCCCGGCCTGCGGTACGCGTACGGCCGGCCGCTCGGGCCGCACCCCCTGCTGCACGAGGTCCTCGCCCGGCGCATCGACGCGGCGCTGGACGGGGACGACCGGGCCGGCACCTGGGTGGCGCTGATCGGCCGCGGCTCCACCGATCCGGACGCCAACGCCGAGGTCGCCAAGGTGGCCCGGCTGCTGTGGGAGGGGCGCGGCTACGCGGGTGTCGAACCCGGTTTCGTCTCCCTCGCCGAGCCGTCCGTACCGGCCGTGCTGGAGCGGCTGCGCCGGCTCGGCGCCCGACGGATCGTGGTCGCCCCGTACTTCCTCTTCGCCGGGGTGCTGCCCGAACGGATCGGGGCGCAGTCCGACGCGTACGCCGCCGGCCACCGGGAGTTGGACGTGCGGGTGGCCGGCGTGATCGGCGACTGCGACGCCCTGGCCGACCTGGTCCTCGAGCGGCACGCCGAGGCGCTGCGCGGCGACATCCGGATGAACTGCGACACCTGCGCGTACCGGGTGGCGCTGCCCGGCTTCGCGGACAAGGTGGGCCGGCCGCAGACGCCGCACCACCACCCCGACGACCCGGCCGACGGGCACGGCCACCACCATCACCACGGGGACCACCACCACGAGCCGGCGCTGCGCCCCGGCCAGGTCGCCGTGGTGGGCGGCGGTCCCGGCCCCGACGACCTGATCACCGTACGCGGGAAGGCCATGCTGGACGCCGCGGACGTGGTGGTGGCCGACAGGCTCGCCCCGGCCGGGCTGCTGCGCGGATTGCGTCCCGGGGTGCTGGTGGTCGACGCGGGCAAGGTGCCCCGGGGCCCGGCCATGACCCAGGACGCCATCAACGACGCGCTGATCGGGCACGCCCGCGCCGGCAGGCGGGTGGTCCGGCTCAAGGGCGGTGACCCGTACGTCTTCGGGCGCGGCCACGAGGAGGTGCTCGCCTGCGCCGCGGCCGGGGTGGGCACGGTCCTGGTGCCCGGGGTGAGCAGCGCGGTCGCCGGGCCGGCGCTGGCCGGGGTACCGGTGACCCACCGGGGCGTCGCCCACGACGTCACCGTGGTCTCCGGGCACCTGCCGCCGGGGCATCCCGACTCGCTGGTCGACTGGGCGGCGCTGGCCCGCGGCCGGGGCACGGTGGTGCTGCTGATGGCGGTGGAGAGCATCGCGAAGATCGCGGGGGCCCTGGTCGAGCACGGCCGCGCCCCGGACACCCCGGTGCTGGTGGTACGCGACGCCGGGCACCCCGGACAGCGGTCGTGGTCGTCCCGGCTGGACGAGCTGGGCGCGCTGGCCGCGCGGGAGGAGGTGCGGCCGCCGGCGGTCTTCGTCGTCGGCCCGGTGGTCGACCTGCGCGGCTGACCGGTGGGTTCGGCCGGCCCGGTTCCGTAGTCCGGGCCGGCCGAACCCGGGGGCGGGGGGGGGGGGGGGCCACCCCCCCCCCCCCCCCCCCCACCCCCACCCCCCCCCCCCCCCCCCACGGCCCAGCCCCCCCACCAACCCTCCCACC
>NZ_JBJZOG010000045.1:0-52797 GCF_047200535.1 Micromonospora mangrovicola
GGGGTCCCCCCCCCCCCCCCCCCCCCCCGCCGCCGACCGGGCTCACTCGTTGCGGGCGACCTCCGGGCCGGTGATCCGGCGCAGCAGCGGCAGCGTCGACGCGACGATGCCCAGCGACACCGCCAGCCCACCGGCGACCAGCAGGAAGTACGACAGGTCCGGCCGGAGCAGCGTGTAGTGCAGCTGCGCCCGCAGGAACAGGTGCGCGGCGAGGAATCCCATCCCGATGGCCACGGCCGAGACGGTCAGCAGCGGCACGACGGTCTCCAGCGCGACCACCCGGCGCAGGGTGCGCAGCCGCGCCCCGGCGAGCCGCAGCATGCTGAACGGGCGCTTGCGGTCGCTGAGCCCGCCGGCCACGCTCACCGCGAGGCTGCAGCCGGCGATGGGCAGGCTGGCCAGCATGACCACGTTGGCCAGCTGCTGGAACTGCGTCATCTGCCGCGCGGAGTCCGACTCCCACTCGCCGATGCTGCTCGGGAACCGCCCCGCCGGGAACGCGTTGATCAGCATGGTCCGGGCCTGCTCGAAGGCGGCGCGGCTGGTGGTGTTGACGACCACCGACCGGATCGGCTGCCGGTCGACCTGCTCAGGGGAGGTGTCGGCGGCGGGCCAGACGTAGTTGTCCCTGGTCAGGTCCCACGCGCGGTCGCCGATGAGGTCGTCGGCCACGGCGGCGACCTGCGCGCCGGCGGGGCAGGTGCCGAACACCGCCAGGCGGTCCAGCTCGGCGCACGTGACGATGCCGGGCCACCACCACCGAGCGGGTGACGCGTCCGTCGGATTCTGCCGGACCTCGATCGGGGGTGGTTCGTCGACCGGATTGGCGCGGACCAGGGTCACGCTGCGAACCCCGGGAATGGTCGCCAGTGCGGGGATCTGGTCGGCGGTCGGCGCGGGACCGTCCTGGGGCGGGAACCACGTCGACAGGGACGTGGCGGCCACCGAGTCGGTGCGCGGCTCGCCCCGGTTGGCGACGTAGGTGGTGATGATGCCGGTCGCCACGCTGGTCACGAAGAGGGCCACGATCAGGCCGCTGACCGCCCGGAAGGCCGCCTTGGGGTTGTCCGCGAGGCGGCGCCCGGCGATGAGGGTGGCGGGCCGGCTCGCCCGCCCGGCCAGCAGGCGGGCGCCGAGCATGGTCAGCCACGGGCCGGCCACCAGCAGCCCGGTGAGGATCAGCAGAAACCCGGAAAGGTACGCGGTGAGCTGGCCGTTGGTGGTGGGGGGACGCCGGCCGATGAAGTACGCCAGCTCGGCGAGCCCGGCGAGCAGCGGGATCAGCCGCCACGCGCGCGGCGGTTTCGGGGTGACCCGCCGGGTCACGCCCAGCGGGGAGATCTGCACCCGGCGCAGCGCCAGCCAGGACGCCACGACGGCGCCGAGCGGGATGCCGAGCGCGACGGCCAGGACGTCGACGGGGGTGAGCGACAGGTCGGCGGGGAAGAAGCGCTCGCCGGTGAACGGGATGCCGGCGAGTCCGGGCCGGGCGGCGAGGAACAGGCCGAACCCGGCGGCGGTGCCCGTGACAGCGGCAAGGGTCGACTCCACGGCGGAGACGACGGAGATCTGCCATGGCGTGGCGCCGATCAGCCGCATCGCGGCGAAGCGCTGCTCCCGGCGGGTCGCGGCGAGCCGGGTGGCGGTGCCGATGAAGATGAGCACCGGGAAGAGCAGCGCGGCCGCGACGACGGACAGCACGAGGGTCAGGCCGTCGTGGTTGATCCCGACATAGCAGCCGCGGCTGCAGTCGCTCGGGGAGGTGGTCATGATCTGGGTGACCTTGCGCGCCCCGAGGTGCTCCAGGTCGGCCGGGGTGCGGCCGATGACGATCAGCAGCAGGTCCGGTGAGGGCAGCGCCGCGCTGCCGATGGTGCCGACCTCGTGGCCGGGGAAGCGGTCGCCGAGTTCCGCGGCCGGGGTGGCGCGCAGCAGCCTGTCGAGGGCGGGTGAGACGTAGTACTCGCCCGGCGCGGGCAGGTGCGGGATGCCCGGCGGGACGGGCGCGTCCGGGCCGGCCGCCGCGACCTCGACCCGGCCGATCGACTCGCCGTGGTAGTAGTCCTTGCGGATCAGCCACCACAGCGGGTCGGCGGACGGGTCGGTGGCGGCGGGGGCGACGGCGGTGTTGAGCCAGCCGTAACGCTGGTTCTGCGCGTCGACGGCGTTCATGCCGGCGAGGGTGGCCAGCAGCATGCCGACGCCGACGGCCACCGCGGCGGCGATGATGACGAGCCGGGCGGCGGCTTCCCGCCCGCCGGCCAGGGCCAGCCGGGTCGCGAACCGGATCATGCGGCCACCAGCGCGTTCACCTTGCCGTCGCGGACGATGACCTGCCGGTCGGCGTACGCGGCGACGCGGGCCTCGTGGGTGACCAGCACGACGGTGGTGCCCTCCTCGCGGGCGGAGGAGACGAGCAGGTCCATGACCTGCTCGCCGGTGAGCGAGTCGAGCGCGCCGGTGGGCTCGTCGGCGAACAGCGCCCCGGGGCGGGCGACCAGGCCGCGGGCCAGCGCGACGCGCTGCGCCTGCCCGCCGGAGAGTTCGCCGGAGCGGCGCCGTTGCAGCCCGGTCAGGCCGAGCCGCTCGAACCAGGGCCGCGCCTGGGCGAGCGCGGCGGCCCGCTTGACGCCGCTGAGCAGCAGCGGCAGCGCGACGTTCTCCTCCGCGGTCAGCTCCGGCACCAGCTGGCCGAACTGGAACACGAACCCGAACCGGTCGCGGCGCAGGATGCTGCGCTGGGTCTCGCTGAGGGTGTCGACCCGGCGGCCGTCGAAGTGGATCTCGCCGGCGTCGGGCACCAGGATCCCGGCCAGGCAGTGCAGCAGGGTGGTCTTGCCGGAGCCGCTCGGGCCCATGATGGCGACGATCTCGCCCGGGGCCACCGCGACGCTGGCGCCGCGCAGCGCGGGCGTCTCGCCGAAGGACAGGTGCACGTCGCGGGCCTCGATCGCCGTCATCCCTTCACCACCTTGCGCAGCGCGTCGAGCCGGGCGGCGGTGGTGTCGATCCAGTGCAGGTCGGCGTCGAGGTGGAACAGGCCGTGGTCGGCCAGCATGGCGTCGACCAGGTTGCCGTTGCGTTTGAGGTCGGTGAGTTCCTTCATCCGCCGCAGGTGGGTGGCGCGCTGCGTGTCGAGGTACTCCTCGGCGGGGCGGTCGAGCATGAGCGCCAGCACGACCTTGGTGAACAGCACCGTCTGCAGGTTGGGTTCGGCCTCCACCGGCTCGGTCAGCCACGACTCGAAGTCGGTCGCGCCCCGGTCGGTGATGACGTAGCGCTTGCGCTCGGGGCCGACGCCCGGCTCGACCTCACCGACGACGATCTTGCCGTCCCGGACGAGCCGGCCGAGGGTCGCGTAGACCTGGCCGAACGGCAGCGACCTGCCCCGGCTGAAGAAGGTGTCGTAGTCGCGCTTCAGGTCGTAGCCGTGGCTGGGTTCGCGTTCGAGCAGCCCGAGGAGGGTCATGGGAACACTCATGGGTGCACCATACCCTGAGCGTATACCTCGCGTATATATCTCGGGTGTAGATCAGTTCCGGATCATGCTCCCGACGTCGGCCGCGGCGGTGGGCTGTCCGGCCGCCGCCACCGGAGTCAGCTCGAAGTGGACGGTGCGCCCGGTCCGGGCCCGGCCGAGCCGGTGCATCACCGGCACGAGCACCCCGTGCAGCAGCGGCTGCTTGCGCCGGAGCGCGCGGCCGGCCGCCCGGTACCCGGCCCCGCTCAACCGCCGTGCCACCGCCTCCACCGCCGGCCCGGTCGGATTCCCCAGCGCCGTCGACGGGGCCACGGTCACCCGCGGGTTGTTGCGGATCCGCCGGGTCTTCCAGGCCTTCTCGAAGCTGCGCACGTACGCCCGCTCCCCCGCCACCGCGACGCTCACCGCCGTCGGCACGGCTGTCCCGTCCCGCTTGAAGGTGGTCAGCACCACGGTCTTCTGCCGCACCAGCGCCGCCCATCCGGGCGCCGGGGCGGGGTCGACGTACCCGACCACCCAGCCGAGCTGCCGCATCCGGGCCACCAGCGCGACCAGGGCCAGCGCGGCGGACAGCAGCACCAGCCAGGTCTGCGCCGCGCTGCCGCCCAGGTCGGCGTCGATCAGATGCGAAACCGTGTGCGCCGCCCCGCCGACCAGGTAGCCGGCGAGCGCCACCGTCAGCGCGTCGGCCCAGATCAGGGCCAGCAACAGGGTCGCCCCGATGCCGAGCTGGAAGGCTCCCACGTCGTGCACGAAGTGCTCGTGCGGCGGGAACCCGACCGCCGAGCTGAACGAGTGCGGCCGGGTCAGCGCCCAAACGCCGACCACCAGCGACGCCACGCCGAGCAGCGCGGCCACGACTCCCACCATGCGTCTCATGCCCGGATGACGGGCCATCGGGCTGGCCTGTGACCAGACCCGCTGCGGCTACCCGAGGTCGATGACCAGGCCGGCGGTGGCGACGCCGACCTCACCGCCGTACCCGTCGGCGGCGGCGGCGCGGGCCGCCGCGTGGTCCGTGCCGGGCTGCAGGTGGGTCAGCAGCAGGCGTCCGACGCCGGCCGCCGCGGCCTGCCGGCCCGCCTGGCGCGCGCTGGACTGGTGGACCTGCGAATCCTCCGGCACCCGCGTCACGTAGGTGGCCTCGGCCACCAGCAGGTCGGCGTCGCGGGCCAGCTCCACCACGTCGGGGGTCGGCCCGGTGTCCCCGGTGTACGCGAGCACCCGGCCGCCCGCGGCCAGCCGCACCCCGGCGTTCAGCAGGTAGTGCGGCAGCAGGCGGGTCTGCGCGCGGAACGGGCCGATGTCGAAGTGGTCGCCGGCGGTGAACTCGTGCGGCACGTACCCGGCGTCCAGCATCCCGGGGCGGTCCAGCGCCAGCACCGCGTCCAGCGCGCCGGGCAGCGCGTACACCGGCAGCGACGGCGGCGGGTCGTCGCGCAACATCCGCGCCCGCAGCAGCGGGTTCAGGTCGGCGCAGTGGTCGGGGTGCCCGTGGCTGATGAACACGGCGTCGACCTGGTCGGCGGTGATGTACTGCAGCAGCCTCGGCAGGGTGGCGTAGCCGAGGTCGAGAACCAGCCGGAAGCCGTCGTGCTCCACGAGGTAGCCGCTGCACGCCTGGCCCGCCTCGGGCCACACCCCGCACCCGCCGAGCACCATGAGCCGCACGCCGCCGACGCTACCGGCCCGGAGGCCACGGCCGGGCCGGTTTCCGGCGACCCGGGTGTACCGCCGGCGACGGGCCGTCCGGGCAGGACACCGGCGACCGGACGGGGTGGCCCGACCGTCCATTGCGGTGGAAGATCGCGCAGCACGGTGGGTTAACCTGCGGCCACTCGTTGGCTATCGTGGCGTCCTCAGCAGTCGAGCGAGGGACAGCCTGTGATCTTCGCGTTGCCGACGCCGGCCCCCGACAGCCTGACCGGGAACCTCGCGCTGACCGTGATCGGCGCCATCATCGGCGTGCTCGGCGCGTACCTGGTCGAACGGCTCAAGGCGCGCCGGGAGCCGATGCGGCGGCTCTCCTGGGACGTCGAGGTCGAGCGGGCGCTGATCGAGGTGCAGCCGGACATCCGGTCCCACGTGAAGATCCTCTACCACGGGCAGCCGGTGGAGGACCTGACCCACGTGCGATGCCGGGTCACGAACACCGGCAACCGGGTGGTCAAGCACCACGACCTGCGGTTCACCTTCCCGGCGGGCGCCCGGTTGCTGGAGGCGTATCTCGCGCCCGCGCCCGAACCCGAGCTCGGCGTCACCCTGGTCGGCGAGTCCCACGAGCCGCGCGCCGAACGCCGCTACCGGATCGCCCACCTGGAGCGGGGCGAGTCGGTGACGTACAACTTCGTCACGGCGGGCGGCGACTTCCGGGACTGGCGGCCCCGGTCGCACAACGACGAGGGGGACGTGGCGTTCCAGCGCCGGGGCGTCGAGGTGGCCCGGGCGGACGAGGAGCACGTCACGCCGTTCCTGCTGATCCTGGTGATCTACTACCTGGCCGGCGCCCTGGTGCGGACGGCGCCGTTCGGCTACTTCACCGACCTGCTCATGCTCACCGTGCACCTGGCGGCGATCGTGGCCCTCGCCCCGCATCTCCTGCCGATGATCCGGGTGGTGCAGCGGCTGCTCACCCGCAGGCCCGGCGACGCCCCGGAGTCGGTCACCAACGTCGTGGCCAACGACGACGGGAGCGTGGTGTTCCTCAACGGTGGCTCGATCACCGACCTGCGGATCCGGGCGGCGGAGCCCGCGTCGGAACCCGCGCAGCCGCAGCGGAAGCCGGACCTGCTCCTGCCCGTGCAGCAGACGGCGATCGACGCGCCGCCGGACGACCACGGGCCCGAGCCGCGCTGGCGCTGACCGGCATGGCCGCGGGGAGCCGGCCGGGTGACCGGCTCCCCGACCGTGCGGCTCAGCCCTCGTGCGGGCCCTCACTGACCCGCCGCACGTCGACCTCCACGTCGATGCCGCTCTCGGTGAAGACGTCCACGAACCGCTGGGCCCACTGGACCGCCTCCTCCTTCGACCGCACCTCGATCAGGCCGAACCCGGCGATGAGCTCCTTGGTCTCGGTGAACGGCCCGTCGGTGACGGTCCGCTTCCCCTTGGTGGCGGTGATCCGCGCCGACTCCTCGCTGCTCTTGCACAGCCCCTCGGCGGCGAGCAGGATGCCGGCCCTGGCGACCTCCTCCATGTAGGCGCCCATCCGCTTCAGGAACTCCGGGCTCGGCTCGAAGTTGCCGGGGACGGCCTCGTCCAGCTTGTGCATCAGCATCCAGCGCATCTCAGTGGTTCCTCTCGTTGACGGTGTGCAGGGAAACGGCGGTGAGCCAGGCGAAAACGAAGAACGAGCCGACGGCCATCCGGACGCTGATGCTGTCCTGGTCGGGCCAGGCCATGACGACGACCGTCGCCAGCGCGCTGAGCACCGAGTACAGGGCCCAGCCGCGGGCGCCGCGGCGCAGGTAGCGGCGGGCGAACACCAGGCAGGCGATGGTGAGCGAGCCGAAGGAGAGCATCGCCCCGACGCCGTGGCCGTAGGAGTGCCAGCTCATCGTCTCGGGACTGCCCTCCGGGGCGCCGGCCGGCCAGCCCATGCTCGGGTCGGCGCGGAGCACCCCGGCGACGATCAGGCCGACGCCGAGGACCGCCACCAGCGCCGGCCCCCACGTGCCGCCCGGGGCGCCGCGCAGCGCCCGCCGGAAGCCGGCGGCCCCGGCGAGGGCCAGCAGCCCGGACAGGACGAAGTTGCCGATCTGGATCCAGCCGTGGTCGCCGAGGGCGAGCAGGCTGAGCGGCTGCCGGCTGAGGTCGAAGCCGTCGCGGGTGAACGCCTGGATGAGGCCCAGCCCGAGGAACAGCGGCCCGGCGGCGGCCCCGGCGGCGAGCAGGGTGGCGGTCGGGACGCCCCGTGTCGTCCCGGCCCGGCTGAGCGTCGTACTGGTCATCTCGATCTCCTCGTCATCGTTGCCTTCGCTGACGCGTCGATCGGGCCGACCCGGATCCGACACGGGTGCTCAAGATTTTTTTAGCCGCACTCGGAGGCCCGGGCGAGGAGCAGCGCCCGCTCCCGCGCGTTGCCGGTGAGCGACGCCGCCCGCTCGAACTCGGCCCTCGCCTCGGGCAGCCGGCCGAGCTTGAACAGCAGGTCGCCCAGGACACTGGGCAGCAGGTGGTAGTGCTCCAGGGCGGGCTCCGACGCCAGCTCGCGGGCGAGTTCCAGGCCGGCGGCGGGACCGTGGGCCTGGGCGACGGCAACCGCCCGGTTCAGCTCGACAACGGGTGACGGCACGAGCCGCGCGAGGTCCGCGTACAGGTCGGCGATCCGCGCCCAGTCGGTCTCGGCGGGGGTACGCGCCCGGGCGTGGCAGGCCGCGATCTCGGCCTGCAGGGCGTACGGGCCGGGGTGCTCGGTGCGGGCCCGGTCGAGGGCGGCCAGGCCGCGCCGGATGAGCAGCTGGTCCCAGCGGCTGCGGTCCTGGTCGTTGAGGAGGACGGGTGCCCCGTCGGGGCCGGTGCGGGCGCGGGTGCGCGACGCCTGGATCTCCAGCAGGGCGGCGAGGCCGTGCACCTCGGCTTCGCCGGGCATCAGCCCCTGCAGCAGCCGGGCCAGGCGCAGCGCCTCCTGGCACAGGGTGGGGCGCATCCAGTCGTCGCCGGCGGTGGCCGAGTAGCCCTCGTTGAAGATCAGGTAGACGACCTCGAGGACCGAGTCGAGGCGTTCGGCGCGTTCGGCCGGGCCGGGCACCTCGTACGGGATCCCGGCGGTGGCGAGGGTCTGCTTGGCGCGGGTGATCCGCTGCCCGACGGTGGTTTCGGAGGTGAGGAAGGCGCGGGCGATCTCGCCGGTGGTGAGGCCGCCGAGCAGCCGCAGGGTCAGTGCGGCCCGGGCGATCGGCGACAGGATCGGATGGCAGGCGGTGAAGATCAGCCGCAGCAGGTCGTCCTCGATGTGCTCCTCGACGGCGGCGTCGAAGTCGGGGTTGTGCTGCTCGTCGAGGTCGCGGCCGAGTTCGGCGAGCGTACGCTGCTGGGTCTGCCGGCGGCGGAGCACGTCGACGGCCCGGCGCTTGCCGACGGTGACCAGCCACGCCCCCGGATTGGCCGGTACGCCGTCGCGCGGCCACTGTTCGAGGGCGGCGACGAGGGCGTCCTGGGCGAGTTCCTCGGCCTGGCCGACGTCGCGGACGATGCCCGCGATGCCGGCGACGACCCGGCCGGCCTCCATCCGCCACACCGTCTCGACGGTGCGCCGCGCATCGGTCTGCTGCATGGCCTCATCAGAGCAGCCGGGTCGGACCTCCTCAAGCACGTAAAGAATTCTTGACACGGTGTCGCCCATGCTTGACACTCAATGGTGTCAAGAATTCTTTACTTCGGGAGGGGTGCGGTGGCCTTCGAGGAGAAGCGCGCCTGGATCATGGGGCTGGTCGCGATCGCCGGCTACGCCACCTACGCGAGCATCGTGCTCGGCCGCGCGGGCGGTGACCCGATCGCGGACGTGCCGTACGCGGTTCCGCTGCTGGCGACGGTGGCCGGCGCGATCGTCGCGTCGATCGCGCTGCACATCGCCGTCTCGATCGTCTCGCCCGAGGGCGCCAACGAGAAGGATCAGCGGGACCGGGAGATCCACCGCGCCGGCGACCACATCGGCCAGTCCTTCGTGGTCGTCGGCGGGGTGTCCGCCCTGGCGATGGCCCTCGCCGACTGGGACCAGTTCTGGATCGCCAACGTCATCTACCTGTGTTTCGTGCTGTCGGCGGTGGTCGGCTCGGCCGCGAAGATCGTCGCCTACCGGCGGGGCTTCCAGTCGTGGTGAAGCCGACCCGCATCACCAACTCCATCCGGGCGCTGCGCTTCGCCCACGACGAGATGACCCAGGCCGACCTGGCCCGCCGGGTCGGCGTCACCCGGCAGACCGTCATCGCCATCGAGCAGGGCCGCTACTCGCCGTCGCTGGAGATGGCCTTCCAGATCGCCGCGGTCTTCGGCGTGCCCCTCACCGACGTGTTCCACTACCCGCAGGAGGACTCGTGAAAGCGATCGTCCAGGACCGGTACGGCCCGGCCGACATGCTGCGCCTGACCGACATCCCCGTCCCCGTCCCCGGCGCCGGCCAGGTGCTCGTCGAGGTCCGCGCGGCCGGCGTCGACCCGGGCGTCTGGCACCTGATGACCGGCCTGCCCTACGTGATCCGCCTCGGCTACGGGCTGCGCCGCCCCCGCCACCGCGTCCCCGGCCTGGACCTGGCCGGCGTGGTCACGGCCGTCGGGGCCGGCGTCACCGGGTTCTCCCCCGGCGACGAGGTGTTCGGCAGCGGCACCGGCAGCTTCGCCGAGTACGCGCTCGCGCCCACCGGGCGGCTCGCCCCGAAGCCCGCCGGCCTCAGCTTCGCCGAAGCCGCGGCCGTGCCGGTGTCCGGGCAGACCGCGCTCACCGCCGTCCGCGACGCCGCCCGGGTACGCCCCGGCCAGCGCGTCCTCGTCATCGGCGCGGGCGGCGGCGTCGGCTGCTACGCCGTGCAGCTCGCCCGGGCCGCCGGCGCACACGTCACCGGGCTCTGCGGCCCGACCAAGCTCGACCTGGTCCGCGCGCTCGGCGCGCACGACGTGGTCGACTACACCCGCCACGACCTGCCCGACCAGCGGTACGACGTGGTCGTCGACACCGCGGGCAACCGGCCGCTGGCTCGGCTGCGCCGGATCCTCACGCCGAAGGGGACGCTCGTGCTGGTCGGCGGGGAGGCCCGCGACGGCAGGTGGCTGCAGGGCTTCGACCGGCAGTTGCGGGCGCTGGCCCTCTCCCCGGTCGTCGGCCAGCGGCTCGTGCCCCTGATCGCGAAGGTCGGCAGCGCGGCCCTCGCGACGCTGACCGAGCACATCGAGGCCGGGCAGGTCCGCCCCGTGGTCGACCGCACGTTCCCGCTCGATCAGGCACCCGAGGCGATCCGCTACCTCCGGGCCGGACACGCCGGCGGCAAGGTCGTCGTCACCCGCTGACCCCTGGGCGACGTGTCCGGATCGCCGTCCTGCCCCGAAGCTGGAACGCCGATACCGGGTGACCGGGCGCCGGAGCACCATGGAGGCGTGGACATCGAGCCGGTCGACGCCGCGCCCGTACGGGCGTTTTCCTGGGCGACGCTGGGGCAACGCTGGCGGGACCTGACCTTCCTGCACTGGGCGGTCGCGCCGGACCTGGTCGCGCCGCTGCTGCCCGCCGGCACCCGCCCCGACACCCTCGACGGGGTCAGCTACGTCGGCCTGATCGGCTTCCGGATGGTCGGGCTGGGCCTCGGGCGAGGGCCGGGGGTGCCGTACTTCGGCACGTTCTGGGAGACCAACGTCCGGCTGTACTCGGTCGACGGCACCGGCCGGCGGGCGGTGGTGTTCCGCTCGCTCGACGCGTCGCGGCTGGTGCCGGTGCTGGTGGCGCAGCTGAGCCTGCGGCTGCCGTACAAGTGGTCGGCGATGCGGCTGGACCGCGACGGCGACCGCCTCACCTACCGCTGCCGGCGTCGCTGGCCCGGCCCGGCGGGCGCGACGAGCCGGATCGAGGTCCGGGTCGGCGCGCCGATCGCCGACCCGACCCCGCTCGACCACTTCCTCACCGCCCGCTGGGGCCTGCACACCCGGGCGTACGGGCGCACCCTGCACCTGCCGAACTGGCATCCACAGTGGCCGCTGCACCGGGCGGAGCTGCTGCACCTGGACGACGACCTGGTCACCGCCGCCGGGCTCCCGCCGATGGCCGGGCCGCCGGTGAGCGTGCTCCACTCCCCCGGCGTCCAGGTCGTGTTCGGCGCCCCGGTCGCGGTGCGCTGACCCCGGCGGTGCCGAGCACCCGGTGCGACGGGACGGAGGAAGTCCTGGTCACAGCGGCGTGGCCGAGCCCGGTCAGAGCAGGTCGTCGGCGGCGGGAACGAGAAGCGCACCGGCCCTGGCCGGGAGGCCGCGGACCCTGGACACGTAGACCGGTTGCTTCCGGCCGGATCGTTCGGGGCAGGTGCCGTACCGCCCGCCAACCATGCCGACGGCGCCGTCCGCGCACCGCATCAGGTAACCGTGGCCGGCCCAGAAGTCGTCCACACAGGTGAACCAGTGGCACACGTCCGCAGCCGGCTCGTGGACCAGCGCACCTGCGCAGTAGGTGTAGCCGAGCGGGTTCTCCGGTGCACCGCACCGGTCCACCGGCTTCGCGGTCGGGGATGGGGATGGGGATGGGGGGACCGTTGCGGAGGGGGACGGCCGGGGCGTCCGGCTCGGCACGGCAGGGCTCGGGGCAGGGGCCGGCCGCGACGGCGGCCCGGTCTGCGGCCCCCGACCCGGGTTCGGGTTTACCGGGTGCGGCGCCCGGTGTCGCGGCGGCAGCATCCGGCCACCGCCGACCCCGCCAGACGCTTCGGAGGTCGGGGCGGGCCGGCCCGGGACCACGGGCTCGCCCGTCGGCTCGCCGCTGGGTGCCGGTCCGATCCCGGCGTCGTCGGTGGGCCCGACGGTGACGCGGCCGCCGGTGGGCAGGGCGGTGGGCGGGCGGCGGGTTCGGTCCGGGCCGGTCGTCGCGGCGAGCGCGGCCACGGCGACCAGCACCGCGGCCGCGGCGGCGGTCACCGCGGGGCGGGTGAGGCGGGCGTACCCGGGCGCATGGGCACCGCTGACCAGCACCGGCGCCGGAGGTGGCGTCCGGCGGTTGGCGGCCACGGCCCCGTCGAGCCGGGCGAGGACGGCCGCCCGCTGCCCGGTGGCGTCGGCGTACGCCAGGGTCAGCCGGAGCCGGAAGTGCGGCGCGGCGCCGCGGGGCACGCGGAGACCGGCCACCAGTGCGCCGGTGGGCCCGTGCAGCAGGGTCAACGGCAGGCCCGGGTGGTGGGTGAGACCGCTCAGCTCCGCGTAGCTCCACTGTCGAGCGCTATTCCGACCGACCAGGACAATCCGGCGGTCGGTGAGCACGGCGGTGCCGGCGTCGGTCACCCGGGTGCCGTCCGGCAGGGCCGGCGCGCGCTCCGGGACCATGAGGGGGATCGCGGAGAGTTCGGGCGGCGGCAGGTCGGCGTGCCGGGGCACGGTGACCAGCCCGGTCGACGGCTGGACGGCGACCACCGTCTCGCCAAGCGCGAGATCCAGGGGCACCGCCGCGTGGATCTCGGGCCGCTCCTCGGCGGCCGCCCGCAGCCGTCGCAGGCGTACGCCGTGCAGGCACCACGCCTCGACGGCATCCTCGTGGGCGCGTCGCCGCCGTGCGTTCTCCCGCCTGGCCCAGCGCGCCCGCCAACCCCTACCGGCTCTGTCCACATGGGTCACCCCGGGGCCCGCCCTTCATGAGGATCGTTCGTGCACCCGGTACAACCCGCCAGGCGGCCACAGGACACGGCGGCCGCGCCAGGAACGGACGGCCAGTCGTGGGCCGGAGCCGCGGTCAGCGGCGAACGGGCCGTCGGCGCGCGAGCGGGCCGGGGCGACGCCGCAGCTCGCGGATGGTCTGCCGCAGCTCGAAGTCGAATCGCGCGGCCTCGTACACCTCGTCCGGGCCCGGCTCCGCCGGCCGGTGCTCCCGCGGGTCCCACTGTCCGTTGTGGTCTGACATACCACTCGCTCCCCCGTCGCGTCGGGCTGTCCAACGCCCTGTCGCTCACCGGCCCAACGAGGTGCCACGGCCGGGGTTGCTGTGGTTGTCGTCACACCCCGGCCGCCCGGGTCGGCTCGGTCGGCGGTTCAGCGCAGCGGGTCGTGCGTGCCGCGCGGCACGTGCGGCCTGCACCGGCGCACCCGGTCGGCGGCCAGCCGCCCGCCCACCGCGAGGCCGTACTTCTCCACCGCGGCGAGGCCGTACGCGCTGCAGGTCGGGGTGTAGCGACACCGCCCGGGCCAGCGGTGCGACAGCCAGCGCCGGTAGCCGAGGATGGCGGCCCGGCCGGCGCGGTCCGCCAGCGGGACGCGGGTCACCGCGGCGGTCGCCGAGCCGAGGGTGAGCAGGAACGAGAACAGCCCGAAGTCGCAGCAGTCCGGGCCGTCACAGTCGCAGAAGTCGCAGTCGGGGGCGTCGCAGTCGCACCAGTCCCGATCCTTCTTGCGGCGCCGCTCACGCCTCAGGTTGATCACGACGCCATGATGCGACACCCGCGCCAGCGGCGCCGATTGTCGCGCGACCCTAGGATTCGGCGCGTGCCGTACGAGATGGAGACCTATCTGCCGTACGCGGCGGCCCGGGTCGTCCCGCGCGACGAGTTGCCCGGCCTGTACTCCCCCGGCCGGGAGCCGGTGTTCAGCTACGGCGCTGGCGGCGAGGACGTGATGATCGTGTCGGCGCACGACGGGTTCAGCACCGTGTCGCTGTTGCACGACCGCACCTGGCACTGGCTCGAGGAGTCGGCGGACACCACGCTCGTGGAGATCGTGCTGTGCGGGCAGGAGGCGTGGGTCCCGGCGGGCGCGATGGTACGGCCGGAGACGGGCCTCGCCGCGCTGCGGCTGGCCCACGACGTGCCACGGCTGCTGACCGAGTTCAGGTGGCGGGAGCAGTAGGACCTTCACCGGTGGCTTCCGACCGCTGACACCCTCATCCGGCCGTAGCGGCGTCAGGCAGGTCGGGCGACGATCCGGCCCACCAGAGCCTGCATGCGTGTCCGGTCGGCGGCTAAGGCTGACACCTGCGCGAGTCCCGTAGCGCCGGGAGCGCCGAAGAAGCGGTGCAGTATGTGGGCAGCGTCCCGGCCGGTGGCACTGATCGGCCAACTCTGCGATGTCAGCCCCGCGGCGTGGGCGGCGTTGAGCAGACGCCACAGGTCGACCGCGTCCTTGGTGGCGAAACGGCCCCGGTACGCCAGCGCCTTGACGCACAGCGCGGAGATGACGTCGGGCAGCCTGACCTGCAGTGCGAGCTGATCGGTACTTGTCAACTGCGCCCGCAGGTGCACCATGGTCGCCGGGCGGTGCAGCGCGAGAACCAGTCCGGGAACCTCGTCCACCACCAGATCCCCATGGCGCTGGTTCGGCACCAGCTTGTTCTCGAAGGATGGGGCCAGGATGTCGACGACGAGGTTCAGCGGGCCGTGTTCGTCCCGATGGCGGCGGACGAAGCGGTTGGCCGCATCCGCAGGTTGATAGCCGCGCTCGGCCAGGGCGCGAGGCAGCCGCGGATCCGCGATGGCAGCAGGCAGTGCGGCGAAATCAGCGTCAAGGGTCTCCCGCATCGGCACCTGGATGGCGACGTCGTGCGCTGCGGTGAGCAGGGTGACCATGTGGCCACCGACGATCCGATGATCCAACTCCAACTCTTCGGCGATCATCGACAGGTCCGCCAGGGCCAGGAATCCCGCATCCGCGGCACGGCTTGTCGACGTCAGTGCCAGGACGTTGGGCGGGGTGGAACTCCGGGTCGGCTCGGTCATGCCGCCTGCCCTCCGGTCGATCGTTGCCGCCGGTCGCGCAACACCCGCCGCAGGTGACGCACCGCCTCGTCGGAGTCCGGCCCGGGTGCCCGTGCGACGTCCCAGAGGATCTGCAGGGGGTCAGCCAACGGGAGGCTCCCGGGCGACTTCTCGGCGGTCGGGCCCGGCCAGACACCGGGATCTCTGGGCACAATCAGTTCCACTGTCGCGTCGCCCTCGCCGGCGGGGGTGAGGCCGGCCGCCGTCGGGTCGACGCCGGTCTGGGCATAGACAACTGCGCGGTGCGGGTTTCGCCACGGGGCGATGAGGTCGGCTGCCACGTCGCCGGATATCGCGATCCTTTCCTGGCCGACGTGACTCAGCAGGCCGACGACCGACTGTGCCTGCTGCACCGGCGGGTCCAGGCCGTACCAGAGGGTCCGCAGGCCACGCGGTCCCGGGTACGAGCGCAACCACCATTCGAAGACAGCGTCGACGTCCGTGACGTCCCAGCCGGTTGCGGCGCGGCGCACGAGGCCCTGTTCGGTCAACGCGGCGAGCGCCTGCGATACGCGGGGCTGGGAGAGACCGGTGGCGTCGGCCAACTGCTGCTGCCCGGCCCATGGCCGCTCCACCAGCCGTCGCACCAGAGTGAACGTGCCCCACGGCACGCGACCGGGCGAGGTGCGGCGGGACGGGATGTCACCGCCCTGCCGTCCGATGCGGACCTGGTGGCCGGCCAGCCGTAGGGTGCCCGTGACCTGTTGCCCGTCGTCGATCAGGCAGGACCAGCCGGCGGCGTCGACCGCTGTCCGGACGGCGGGCGAGGCTGCCGGCACGACAAGCAGGAGCGGCTCACGGTGCCGACTTGCCAGCTTGCCGACGTCGCTGGGATTCAGCGCCGCCGGCGAGTGGACCACTCTCAGCACGCCGCGGTGAGGCCCGGCACGCAGCTCGGCGTGGTCGGCGTCGAGCGGGGTCACCACGACTCCGGCATCGACCAGAGCCGCCCAAGCCGCCGCCGATATAAGCATTATCCGCCCTCCTCGGTTAATACTTATAACACGGGTTTGCGGCCCGGTGCGTGAAGCCGCGCCGGCGCAGCAGGTGAGTCCGCCGGGACCCGACCGGATCCGGCTCGCGGCGGTCGGGTGCGGCGGCCGGCCGCTGCCTAGCGTCGAAGGCGTCAACCGGAAGGAGCATCGGGTGCTGGAGCGGCTCAACCAGGCCATGGACCACCTCGAACGCCACCTCGACCAGCCGCTCGACGTGGCCGGGCTGGCCCGGATCGCCTGCGTGTCGGAGCACCACTTCCGGCGGCTCTTCTCGGCCCTGGCCGGGATGCCGCTGTCGGAGTACGTGCGCCGCCGCCGGCTCACCGTGGCGGGCGCGGAGGTGCTGTCCGGGGAGGCGTCGCTGCTGGCGGTCGCGGTTCGCTGGGGGTACGGGTCGAACGAGGCGTTCGCCCGGGCGTTCCGCGCCGTGCACGGCGTCGGCCCGCAGGAGGCCCGGCGTACGGGGGCGGCGCTGCGCGCCCAGCCCCGGATGTCCTTCCGACTCGTCGTCGAAGGGAGCGGCAGCATGGAGTACCGGATCGTGCCGAAGGAGGCGTTCCGCCTGGCCGGGCGGAGGGCGCGGGTGCCGCTGGTGCACGAGGGGATGAACCCGCACATCGTGGCGTTCATCAAGGGCCTGGAGCCGGAGACCGTACGCCGGATCGAGGCGCTGTCGGACCAGGAGCCGCGGGGGCTGGTCAACGTGAGCGACGACCTGGCCGGCTCCCGGGCGGAGGGCACCGAACTGGACTACTGGCACGGGGTGGTGACCGGCGCGGACGTCCCGGACGGCCTGGACAGCCGGCCGGTGGAGGCGGGCGACTGGGCGGTGTTCCGCAGCTCGGGCGCGTTCCCGCAGTCGCTGCAGCAGTTGTGGCGGGACGTGTTCACCCAGTGGTTCCCGTCCAGCCCGTACGAGAGCCGGCCCGGGCCGGAGATCTCGCAGGTGCGGGTGTCGCCGGACGGCCGGACCGCCGACGCGCAGCTGTGGATCCCGGTGCGGAAGGTGTGACGGTCAGGCCAGGGCGGCGGCCTGCTTGAGGCAGGCAGGCACGTCGCCCAGGTGGTACGGGTGCTCGCTGGGCTCGATGCCGGCGAGGAACATCGCGTACACGGCGGCCATCCGCAGTGCAGCGACCGGGCGGAGCAGGTCGACCGCCCGGCGCGGGTCGCTGCCGGGCGCGTCGGCCCGCCAGCGGGCGGCCCAGGCGTCGAGCAGCACCCCGGCGGTGGGCTCGTCGATGGTCTCGGTGAGGCGCAGGACGTCGAAGGCGGGGTGCCCGACGAACGCGTCGCCCCAGTCGATGAACGTCGCCCGCCGGCCGTCCCCGCGGACGTTGCCGGGGTGCAGGTCGCCGTGGACGAGGGTGTCCGGCAGGCCGCAGTCGCGGACCCGGTCGAGCCGGTCGTCGAGGCCGGCGAGCAGGTCGGCCACCACCGAGGTGTCGTGCGGGGCCAGCCGGTCGCGGATCCACCGCGCGAGGGCCGGTCCGCGCAGATCGGGTACGCCGGCCGCGACCAGCCGTCCGGTGTCGCCGGTCGCGCGCAGCTGGACGGCGTGGTGGGCGGCGGCGATGGCGGACCGCTCCGCCGGGTCGGCCGCGTAGCGGTCCTCGCCGGCCACGTGTTCGATCAGGACCCGGCCGGTGTCGTCGGCGGCGATCAGCGTCGGCACGAGGTCGGGCGCGGCGGTGGCGAGCCAGCGCAGCACGGCGGCCTCGTGCCGGAAGAATCCGGGCACCTGTTTGAGCCAGGCGCTGCCGTCGGGGCCGTCGAGCCGCCAGATCGCGGACAGGTTCCAGGTGCGGTGCTGGGTGACGGCGGTGACCGGGCGGCCGCGCCGGTCCAGCTCGGCGGTGGCCCAGGCGAGGCTGCGGGCCGGGCCGCCGGGCTCTGCCCAGGGGGCGCGCAGCGGGTGCGGCGCGAGGTCCACCGGGACCGGCGCCAGGGGTACGGCCGGGGGCGCGGCCACCTCGGCCAGGTAGGTGAGCCGGCCTCCGGGTGGTTCGGGGCGGTCGGCGGTGAGCAGCCGCAGCACGGCCACGTCGGCGCCGTGCCGGTGGCGGGCCCCGTCGACGATCGCGCCGACCTGCTGCCACCAGGGCTCCGGCACCTCGTACGAAGGCAGGGCGCCCAGCGGCGTGCCGGCGGGGTCGACCAGGACGAGGGTCACGATGCGGGACACGCGCGGACGATAGCCCCGCCGGCGGTGCGCGGCGAGTGGTTATCGACCGGCCGCCGGTGATGATCGACACGTGCTCCGCGGGCCAACTCTCCCCGCACGGGAGAGTAGGGTTGGGCGCGCCACCGGGGTGCGGCGTCCCTGCCCCTCGGTGGTTTCGCGGGCGAGGACGCCCGCCGCCGGCTCCCACCCGGCAACCCGTAGCCCTTGAGCACCGCGCACGCGGTCCTGCCGGTGCGCGCCCGCGCTGGCGATTTCGAGCAGAAATGAGTGGTATGCCAGCGGTTCGCTCGCCCCGGTTGTCCCGTCCCGAGTGGCTGTCCTCGCCGCGCGTGCTGCGCACCGAGGTCCTGGCCGGCCTGGTCGTGGCGCTGGCGCTGATCCCCGAGGCGATCTCGTTCTCGATCCTGGCCGGCGTCGACCCGAAGGTCGGGCTGTTCGCCTCCTTCACGATGGCGGTCACCATCGCCTTCACGGGCGGCCGGCCGGCGATGATCTCGGCGGCCACCGGCGCGGTCGCCCTGGTGGTGGCGCCGCTCGCCAAGGAGCACGGCCTGGGTCACCTGGTCGCTGCGGTGATCCTGGGCGGGGTGTTCCAGGTCGTGCTGGCCCTGCTGGGGGTGGCCAAGCTGATGCGCTTCATCCCCCGCAGCGTCATGGTGGGCTTCGTCAACGCCCTGGCCATCCTGATCTTCACGGCCCAGCTGCCGCACCTGATCGGCGTGCCCTGGCTGGTCTATCCGCTGGTCGCGGTCGCGCTCGCCGTCATCGTGTTCCTGCCGAGGCTGACCACGGCCGTGCCGGCGCCGCTGGTCGCCATCATCCTGCTCACCGCGTTCACGGTCGTCGCGCACCTGACCGTGCCGACGGTCGGCGACGAGGGAACCCTGCCGGACAGCCTGCCCGTGCCCGGGCTGCCGGACGTGCCGTTCACCCTCGGCACGCTCACGCTCGTCGCCCCGTACGCGCTGGCCATCGCCCTCGTCGGGCTGATGGAGTCGCTGATGACCGCCAAGCTGGTCGACGACATCACCGACACCCACTCCGACAAGACCCGCGAGTCCTGGGGCCAGGGCGTGGCGAACATCGTCACCGGCTTCTTCGGCGGCATGGGCGGCTGCGCCATGATCGGCCAGACGATGATCAACGTGAAGACCTCCGGCGCGCGGACCCGGCTGTCCACCTTCCTCGCCGGCGTGTTCCTGCTGATCCTGGTCGTCGCGCTCGGCGACGTCGTCGGCATGATCCCGATGGCCGCCCTGGTCGCCGTGATGATCATCGTGTCGGTGGGCACGTTCGACTGGCACAGCGTCGCCCCGGCCACCCTGAAGCGGATGCCGGTCGGCGAGATCACCGTCATGCTGGTCACCGTCGCCGGCACCCTGTCCACCCACAACCTGGCCATCGGCGTCGTGCTCGGCGTGCTGGCGGCCATGGTGGTCTTCGCCCGCCGGGTCGCCCACTTCGCCGAGGTGACCAGCGTGCTCGACCCCGACGGCAGCAGCCGCATCTACCACGTGCACGGCGAACTCTTCTTCGCCTCGAGCAACGACCTCGTCTACCAGTTCGACTACGCCGGCGACCCCGCCCGGGTGGTCATCGACATGACCTCGGCGCACATCTGGGACGCCTCCTCGGTCGCCGCCCTGGACGCCATCACCACCAAGTACGCCTCCCGGGGCAAGCAGGTCGACATCGTCGGGCTCAACAAGGCCAGCGCGCAGTTCCACGACAACCTGGCGGGCAAGCTCAAGGTCGGCCACTGATGCCGGCCCGGGACGGTGCGGCGACCGGCGGGCACGTGCAGATCGGCGAGGCGGCCGAGCGCGTCGGGCTCAGCATCCGCACGATCCGCCACTACGAGGACGCCGGGCTGGTCGTCCCGTCGGCGCGCAGCGAGGGCGGGTTCCGGCTCTACACCGGACCCGACCTCGACCGGCTGCGCGTGATCAAGCGGATGAAGCCACTCGGCTTCACCCTCGAGGAGATGCGCGATCTGCTGCAGATCCTCGACGAGCTCACCGGTGCCCGGGGCGACGAGCGCGCCGCACTGCTCGCGCGGCTCACCACGTTCCACACCGCCGCCCGGGACCGCGTCCGGGCGCTGCGGGAGCAACTCGCCACCGCCGAGGGGTTCGCCCGGCAGATCCAGGACCACCTCGATCAGCACCGGTAGCCCGGGCCCGCGGCACCGGGCCGGGCCAGGGTCGGCGCCCCGGGACGAACCCGGGTGGCGGCGGCACGGCTGCCGACCGGGGACCGGTCAGGCGACGTAGACCGGGCGGCGGGTGCCGCCGTGGCCGGCGCACGGCCCGCCCGGCAGGCCGGTCCGGCTGACCAGGTCGTCCTCGCACTGGACCAGGTATCCCCTGCCGTCCCAGAGGTTCGCGGTGCAGGAGAACCAGTCGCACACGTCCGGGGCGGGGTCGTAGACGAGAGAGCCGCCGCAGTAGTTGTAGCCGTACGGGTTGGGCGGCGCGCCGCAGAGGTCCGCCGCCGTGGGGCTCGGCGAGGTGGACGGGGTCGGCGAAGAACTGGGCGGCCCGCCGGGCGGGGACGGGGGATGGACCGGGGTCCGGCCGGCCGTGGGCGTCGGCGTCGCGGCGGCGGTGGCAGACGGGGCGGGCGCCGATGCCCCGTCCGGCGGCCGGTACGGCGTCGTGCCGGCGGTGCGGGGCTCGGTGGAGCCGGCCGGCGCGCCGAGGCCGGTGGACGGGGACGGCAGGGTCGGGTCGGCCGGCGTCACCCCGGTGCCCCGGTCCACCTCCATCCCGACCACCGGCCGGGCCGGTACGGAGCCGTGGACCACACTCGCGACCGCCGCGAGGGCCAGCGCCACCGCTACGGCGGCGATCAACGCCGGCCGGACGAGCCGGGCGGTCGCCGGGGCGTCGGCGGGGGTGGCCGGTGCCGGGATCGGTGGCCGGTCGTGCCAGTGCGCCACGATCGCGTCGTCGAGCCGGTCCAGCAGTGCCGCGCGCGCTCCGGTCGCCTCGGCGTACGCGACGGTGATCCGTAGCCGGAAGTCGGACGCGGCGACCCGGGGCACCCGGACGCCCCGGATCCGGCCCGGGCCCTGCGGATGAAGCAGGGTGAACGGCTCGCCGGGATGGTGCGCCAGCCCGGCGACCGTCCGGTACGGCCATTCCTGGCACCCGTGGCGCCCGGCGAGGATCAGCCGCCGGTCGGTCACCACGGCCGTGCCGGCGTCAACCACCTCGACGCCCTTCGGGGGCCGGGGCGAGGGCCGGGTGCCCGCGACGGGCACGACGGTCAACTCCACGGTGGGCAGATCCGCGGTGTGCCGGGCCGTCACCTCGACGAGTTCCGCGGCGGGCTGCACGGACAGCACGATCTCGTCGTCGTCGAGGTCCACGGGGAGTCCCGCCGCCGTCTCGGCCCGGGGTACGGGCTCCTCGGCCTCGGCGTAGAGCCGGCGTAGCTCCTCGTCGCACCGGCGCCAGGTGTCCAGCGCCGCGTCGTACGCCGCGCGTCGCCGCTCGTTCTCCCGTCCGACCCACCGGGCCCGCCAGCCGCGGGCCGCACCGTCTGTCGCCGTCACCGGGTCGCCTCGCATCGTGAAGGGGCTTCCGCGTCCATGCGGTACAACCCGGCGTGTCCGGGAAGGACACGCCCGGGCATCGACGGGTTTCGGCTCGATCCGGGTGACCGATCGGTGGAGGGGGCGTCGAACCAGCTCGCGACCGGTACGGTCGGCGGGCATGGAGCAGCGTGTCAGCCTGATCACCCTCGGCGTGGCCGACCTGGCCCGGTCCCGCACCTTCTACGAGCGCCTCGGCTGGCGGGGCCAGGAGGTCGAGGAGACCGTCTTCTTCCAGGCCGGCGGGCTGGCCCTGGTGCTGTGGGGGCGGGACAAACTGGCCGACGACGCCGGCCTCGCCGACCGGGGCGACGGCGGTTTCGGCGGAATGAGCCTGGCGCAGAACGTGCGCAGCCGCGCGGAGGTGGACGCGATCCTGGGCCGCGCGGCCGAGGCCGGGGCGACGGTCACCCGGCCGGCCCGGGACACCTTCTACGGCGGGTACGCGGGCTGCTTCACCGACCCGGACGGTCACCTGTGGGAGATCGCCTGGAATCCGGGCTTCCCGCTCGCCGAGGACGGCTCACTGACCGTGCCGGACCTCGGCTGAGCGTCAGGTCCACACCGTACGGCGGAAACCCCGGTGCCCGGCACAGGAGTCGCGCTGTCCGCCGGTCAGGCTGACCGTGCCGTCGCGGCACTGCACCAGCCAGCCGCGCCCGGACCAGAACCCGGGTACGCAGTCGAACCAGTCGCAGACCCCCTCGGCCGGCTCGCGGATGCGGGAGCCGCCGCAGAAGTCGTACCCGTAGGGATTGGCCGGGGCGCCGCAGCGCCGCTCGGCGACCGGTTGCGGTGCGGCGTCGCGCGACGGGGAGGCCGTCGGGGCGGAACGGCTGCGGTGGGGCTTGGGGCCGGTGGTCTGCTCGACCGGCACGACCGGGGCGAGCGGCGGGGCCGTGGGCGTGGCGGTGGCCGCCGGGGTGGCGGCGGAGGCGACCTCCGAGCCGGGCCGTACCGGCGGGTCGGACTCGAAGAGCATCGCCGGCACGATCAGCGCGAGGGCCGCGCCGGCGGCGACGGTCCGCCGGCCGCCCGGAACCAGCGCCGACAGGTGCGCCTGGGCCGGGGTGACGATCGCCGGGCGGACCGGACGGGCGGCGGTGTGCTCCTCGATCAGCTCGTCGAGCTGGGCGACGACCGCCGCCCGCTGTTCGATCGCGTCGGCGAAGGCAAGGGTCAGCTTGAACCGGAAGTCGGCGACCGCGCCGGTGGGCAGCAGCAGCCCGGAGGTCCGCCGCCGGTCGAGGACCTGGATCAGCGTCACCGGCGCGCCCGGGTCGTGGGACAGCCCGGTCATCCGTCCGTACGCCCAGTCGCGGCGGCCCCGTCCGCCGAGCAGGACCAGCCGCCGGTTGGTGAGCACGGCGAGCCCGGCGTCGGTCACCTTGACCCCCTCGGGGCGGCGCGGGCGCACCACCGGCGGGTCGGGGTCGACGAGCAGTTCGGGGGCGGGCAGCACGGCGGTGTGGCGCACCTCGACCAGTTGCGCGGCGGGCAGGGTCCAGAAGACCACCTCACCGGGGGACAGCTCCATCGGTAGGCCGGCGCCCGCGTCGGCCGAGCCGTGGAAGGACCCGGCGAGGGTACGCAGCCGGCGCAGCTCCTCGTCGCGTCGCCGCCACGCCTCGTCGGCCGCGCGGAAGGACCGCTGCCGCCGCTCGTTCTGCCGGTGCGCCCACCGGTAGCGCCAAGTGGAACCCGTCGAATCAGTCTTCGCCACGCCGACTCCTCCGCCGCGCGAGCCCACCAATCGGGGTGTCATTCCCATCAACTGGTCGGTAAGGGCAGCAAGACACGCGAAAGTCACCAATCTGACCGATCGGCTGATTGACTCGCACGATAGGCGGAATCCACCGCGTCGAATCCACCGCACCGGGCGGCCGCCGCCTGCGTCCGCTTCGCCGTACACGCGCATCGGAGCGTCGGTAACGTCAGCCGCACGGGGCACCGCGGCCCTCACGAGGAGGTGAACCGGTGAGCGGAACGGCCGTCGTGGTGGGGGTGGACATCGGCACCACCAGCACCAAGGCGGTCGCGTACGACACCGGCGGCCGGCAACTCGCCGTGCACTCGATCGGCTACCCCCTCGACGAACCGCAACCCGGGTACGCCCAACAGGACCCGGGACAGATCTTCGACGCGGTGGTCGGCTCGGTCCGGGCGGTGGTGGAACAGCTCCACGAACCGGTCGCCGGGCTCTCCTTCAGCACCGCCATGCACAGCCTGATCGGGCTGGACGCCGCCGGCACCCCGCTCACCCCCTCGCTGACCTGGGCCGACTCCCGGGCCAGCGCGCAGGCCGAACGGCTGCGCGCCGTACCGTCCGGGCTGGCCCTGCACCGGCGCACCGGCACCCCGGTGC
Organism: Micromonospora mangrovicola; assembly: GCF_047200535.1. Taxonomy (NCBI): domain Bacteria; kingdom Bacillati; phylum Actinomycetota; class Actinomycetes; order Micromonosporales; family Micromonosporaceae; genus Micromonospora; species Micromonospora mangrovicola. The sequence continues at coordinate 24,050 of NZ_JBJZOG010000045.1, forward strand.
ACCCGATGGCCCCGCTGTCCAAGCTGGTCTGGTACGCCGAGCAGGATCCCAAGCTGCACGAACGGGTCGCGCACTGGGTGAGCATCAAGGACTACGTGCTGCTGCGGCTGACCGGCGCGCTGGTCACCGACCACTCGGTGGCCTCGGCCACCGGGCTGATGGACATCCGCCGGCTCGTCTGGGACGCGGAGGCGCTGCGCATCGCCGGCATCACCGAGCAGCGGCTGCCGCAACTCGTTCCGACCACCCATGTGCTGCCCGGGCTGACCGCCGAGGCGGCCCGGGCCACCAGCCTGCCCGCCGACACCCCGCTCGTGGTCGGCGCCGGCGACGGGCCGCTGGCCAACCTGGGGCTCGGCGCGGTGCACCCCGGCGAGGTGGCCTGCTCCATCGGCACCAGCGGCGCGATGCGGGTGATGGTGGAACGCCCCGGCGTCGACCCGCTCGGCGGCGTCTTCTGCTACGCCCTCACCGAACAGCGCTGGGTGGTCGGCGGCGCGATCAACAACGGCGGCATCGTGCTGCAGTGGGCCGGCGAGGCGCTCGCCCCCGAACTCGGCGAGAACGCCGAGGAGGAGTTGCTCGACCTGGCCGCCCGCGCGCCCGTCGGCTCCGGCGGGCTGATCATGCTGCCGTACCTGCTCAGCGAGCGGGCCCCGCACTGGAGCGCGCTGCCGCGCGGCGCGTACGTGGGGCTGACCCACGGGCACCGGCGGGAACACCTCGTCCGGGCCGCGCTGGAGGGGGTCTGCCAGCAGCTCGCGCTGGTCCTCGCCTCGGTGAAGGCGGCCGGCAACGAGGTACGCGAGGTCCGGGCCAGCGGCGGCTTCGCCCGCAGCGCGCTGTGGCGGCAGATCCTCGCCGACGCGCTCGGCATGCCGGTGCGCTTCCCCGCCGGACACGAGGGCTCCAGTTTCGGGGCGGCGCTGCTCGGCATGCAGGCGCTCGGCCTGATCGAGTCGATCGACGTCGCCGCCGACCTGGTGAAGATCGACGAGACGGTCCGCCCCGACGCGGCCGCGGCCGCCACCTACGCGGCCCTGCTGCCGCTCTTCTCGGAGCTGTACGACGCGCTCGTACCAACGTTCGCGTCGCTGCGACGGCTCGCGCCCAGCCTGCCGCCGGAACCACCGCCCACCGCCCCACCACAGTGATCGCCCGTCCTTGGGCACGGACGACTGACTAATCAAAGGTCGTGATAGTCGTGGTCACACTGCTCGCCGCACCGGCGCAACCGCTCACCGACGCCGGGCACACCCAACTGGTCGTCGCCGCCCTGCTCGGCATCGCCGCGGTCGTGCTGCTCATCGCCTGGGGCAAGGTGCACCCGTTCCTGGCGCTCATCCTCGGCGCGGCCGTGCTCGGCGTGGTCGCCGGCGTCGCGCCCGACAAGATCGTCACCTCGTTCAGCGCCGGGGTCGGCTCCACCGTCGGCGGTGTCGGCCTGCTCATCGCCCTCGGCGCGATGATCGGTGGCCTGCTCGCCGAGTCCGGTGGCGCGGACAGCATCGTGGCACGGGTGGTCGCCCGGGTGTCCGGCGCCGGCCTGCCCTGGGCGATGGCCGGGGTCGCGGCGCTGATCGGGCTGCCGCTCTTCTTCGAGGTCGGCGTCGTGCTGCTGGTGCCGATCGTGCTGCTGGTGTCCCGCCGGGTCGACGTACCACTGATGAAGATCGGCATCCCCGCGCTGGCCGGCCTCTCCGTGCTGCACGGCCTGGTCCCGCCGCACCCCGGCCCGCTGGTCGCGATCGACGCCCTCGGCGCCAACCTCGGCCAGACCCTCGCCCTCGGCCTCCTCGTCGCCATCCCCACGGTGATCGTCGCCGGTCCCGTCTTCGGCAACTTCATCGCCCGCTACGTACCGGCCACGGCACCGGAGGCGCTGCTGCCCACCCGCCGTCCCCTCGCCGTCGCCGATCCCGGACGGCCCACCACACCGGGCGGCGGCCGGCTCGACGCCGACGGCGACCTGGTCACCGAGGACGACCTGATCAACCCGGGCGCCGGCCGCCCCGGCGAGCCGATCGAGGAGGGACAGCGCCCCCGCCGGGCGCCCGCGCTCTGGGCGGCCGTGGTCACCGTGCTGCTTCCCGTGGTGCTGATGCTGCTGCGCGCCATCGGCGAGCTGACCCTCGCCGAGGACACCGCCGGCCGCAAGACGCTGGACATCATCGGCACTCCGATCGTCGCCCTGCTCGCCGGCGTCATCTTCGCGATGATCTTCCTGGGCTACCGGACCGGGTTCAGCCGTACCCAGGTCTCCGGTTTCCTCGGCGGGTCGCTGCCCGCCATCGCCGGCATCCTGCTGATCGTGGCGGCCGGCGGCGGCTTCAAGCAGGTCCTGGTCGACGCCGGGGTGGGCGGCCTGGTCGCGGACGCCGCCGAGGGCGCGAACGTCTCCCCGCTGCTGCTCGGCTGGCTGGTCGCCGTCGGCATCCGGGTCGCCACCGGCTCGGCCACGGTCGCCACCATCACCGCCGCCGGCATCGTCGCACCCCTCGCCGCCACCCTCCAGGGGCCGGAGGTGGCGCTGCTGGCGCTGGCCATCGGCTGCGGGTCGCTGTTCTTCTCGCACGTCAACGACGCCGGCTTCTGGCTGGTCAAGGAGTACTTCGGGCTGACCGTCGGGCAGACCATCAAGAGCTGGTCGGTGATGGAGACGATCATCTCGGTGGTCGGCTTCGCCGGTGTCCTGCTGCTCGACCTGGTCTTGTAGCGGGGCGCGGAGGGCCCGGCTGTGCCGCCGACGCGATCCTGGCCGGGCCGCCTCACTCTCCAGAACGCCTACGAACTTGATGACGTGGACGACTCAGGCCGGGGACGGCGACCTGCTCGGCTTCCCACCGGTCCCCGCCGGGCCCATCGGTCCCGCCAGTGACTCGTCTGCATCATCAAGTTCGTAGGCGCTTCGAACCCTCTTCCTCGCCGGGCTGGTGCGCCGCGGAAGCGCCGTCGTCGCCCACCCGCCAGCGCACGTCCCGGCCGTGCGCGCGGAGGTGCACCTGGCGATGCCGCCGCCACACGGCCGCCTCCCGTAGCAGATCAGGGCGCCTCGACGCCGGAGATGCGGAACCTGTGTACCTCCGCGCCGCGGATCGCCGCCACCTGCTCCTGGTCCGGGCCGGAGCCGCGGAAGGCCAGCAACTGCTCGTCGGTGTCCCACCGCTCGTACACGTTGATCCGGCCCGGCTCGACCAGGTCCGCGCTGACCGCGAAGTCGACGCAGCCCGGCGCCGAGCGGGCCGCCTTGACGGTCTCCACGCAGGAGGCCAGGTAGGCGTCCCGCTCGGCGGAATCGACGTACAGGGTGCCGGCGACGATGATCACGTGACCTCCCGTGGCTGAGCCGTCCGGGCCATCCTGCCAGGCGGGTCGGGTCAGGCCCGGCTGATCGCGTTGGCGTGGATCGCCTCGTTCAGGTACGCGGCCAGCCCCGGCCGGATCTTCTCGTAGTACGCGGTGAACCGCGGGTCGGCCAGGTACATGTCGGCCAGCCCGGTGTGCATCTCGTACGAGCAGTCGTAGAACCAGCGGCTGATGAGCTGCCGGTGCTCCTCCGCGAGGTCCATCGCCTCCGGGCCGTCCGCCGGGGCGCCCGACTCCATGAGCGCGGTGATCCGCCGCCCCCAGTCCTCGTTCTCGGACTTGTTGCGCAGCCAGTCCTCCTTCGAGTACCGGGCGGCCCGCTCGGTCGACTGCCGGTACGCCTCGGTGCCGCCCCAGCGGCGCTCCGCCTCCTCGGCGTGCGCGTCCGGGTCGAAGTCCCCGAACACCTCGAAACGCTCCTCCGGCGTGAGCTGAATGTTCAACTTTCTCGCCTCCATCGCGAACTCGATCGCCGCGACCATCTCCCGCAGCTTCCCGATCCGCCCGGTCAGCAGCTCGTGCTGCCGCCGCAGATGCGGCAGCGGATCCCCACCCGGGTCGTCGAGGATCTCGGCGATCTCCTCCAACGGGAACCCCAGCTCCCGGTAGGCGCGGATGAGCTGCAACCGCTCCAGGTCGGCATCGTCGTAGCGGCGGTAGCCGGCCGGGCTGCGCCCGTTCGGCGACAGCAGCCCGATCTCGTCGTAGTGGTGCAACGTCCGTACGGTCACCCGGGCCGCCCGGGCCACCTGACCCACCGTGTACGCCATGGTTCCCTCCCTTCCGCGACCAAGGCTCCCGCCTCCCGCTGCGTGAGGGTCAAGCCCGATTCTGCCGCCGCCCCGCCCCGCCGGGCCGGGACCGGAACAGCGACCGCCCCCGGCCTCCCGAGGGGGTGGGAGGAGACCGGGGGCGGCCAGGTGCGGGACCGGGGTTCAGGCGTTGACAGGCTCCTTGGTCTTCTCCGGGGCGGCGAACGCCTCACTGGCCGGGGTCCGGAAGGCGTGCCACAGACCGGCGATCGAGAGCAGCAGGAGCAGCGCCGCGCCGAGGTACATGGCCAGCGCGCCCTGCTCGGCCTTGTGGCCGAACTCGCTGAAGCCGTACGAGGTGAGCAGCAGGCCGCGCAGCGTCTCACCCTTGAACACAGTCTCCCGCTGGGCGGTGACGTCACCGAGCTGCTTCTGCAGGTCGGCCAGGTTGGCAGCCTTGGCCTGCTCGGCCTGGGCCACCTGCTCCCGGAGCGCCGCCTGCGGCTCGCCCAGGTCGGAGAAGGTCTTGCCGCCGCCGATCGACTTGAGGTGCAGGCCGATGAACTCGTTGGCGTAGCACTCGGCCTGCTTGCCGGTGGTGAGCGGCTGGCCGGCGTACTCGCGCAGGCAGTCCGACTTCTTCTCCTCGTCGGTCAGCGTGCTGGCCGGCTTGAAGGTGATGTGCTGCGCGGCGAGCTGGTCGTGCACGTAGTCGTTGGCGAAGTTGGCATTGCTCGTGAGGACGATGCCCACGACCAGCAGCAGGACCGCGAGGCCCAGCCCGCCGATGCTGAACAGCAGATCCAGTGTCCGTCGCTTCATGTCGAGCTCCTGTATGGATGGTGGCGGCTACCTGTTGACGGATCCATCTTCGCGACACCACCGCCCGCTGCAGCAGGGCCGAACCCCCCGTACCGGCCGGGACCTTAGGCCCTCCTCACTACGGGCCGGTCAGCGGGCCGCGTCGACCGGGGTGAGCGTGGCGAGCAGGTCGGGCAGAGCGGCCGGCCGGCCGTACCGCCAGCCCTGGCCGTGCACGCAGCCGATCGCCGCCACCGCGGCGTGCTGGGAGCCGGTCTCCACCCCCTCGGCCACCACCACCAGGTCGAACGCGCCGGCCAGCCGGTTGACCATCTCCACCGTGGCGTACGCCCGACTGTCCTCGACGTCCAGCCGGGCCACGAAGGACCGGTCGATCTTCAGCTCGGTGGCCGGAATGCGGTGCAGGTAGCTCAGCGAGGAGTAGCCGGTGCCGAAGTCGTCGATGGCGATTCGTACGCCGAGTTCGCGGAGCTGGGCCAACCGGTCCAGCACCGCCTCGCTCCCCTCGATCAGCGCCGACTCGGTGAGTTCGAGGGTGAGCGCGCGGGGCGGCAGGCCGGCCGCCCCGACCGCCCCCGTGACCGTGGCGATCAGGTCGGGCCGGCGCAGGTGGGCGGCGGCGATGTTGACCGCCACGGTCACCTCGGGGGCGTGCTGCCGCCAGGCCGCCGCGGCCCGGCACGCCTGCCGCAGCACCCACCGGTCGACCGTCAGGATCAGCCCGGTCTCCTCGGCCAGCGGCAGGAACCTCGCCGGGGGGAGCACCCCGAGCCGGGGGTGCCGCCAGCGGACCAGGGCCTCGGCGCTGCGTACCGCGCCGGTGGCCAGGTCGACGATGGGCTGGAACTCCACCAGCAGCTGTCCCTCGTCGACCGCGCGGCGCAGGTCGGCGATCAGCTCGGCCCGGCTCACCGCCGATTCGCGCAGCTCCGGCGTGCAGGTCCGGTACGCGGACTTGCCCGCCGCCTTCGCCGCGTACATGGCGATGTCGGCGTCGCGGAGCAGGTCGGTGTGGGAGGTGTGCTGCGGGCCGTACTCGGCGATGCCGATGCTGGCGGACGGGTGCACACCGAGGTCCTCCTCGCCGGGCAGCGGTTCCAGGGCGGCGAGCAGCCGCGCGGCGAGCCGCTCGGGCGGCACCGTCCGGCCCCGGTCGACCAGCACCGCGAACTCGTCGCCGCCAAGCCGGGCGATCATCCCGTCGGCGCCGACGGCGTCCCGCATCCGCTCCGCGATGGCGGTCAGCAGGCGGTCCCCCGCGGCGTGCCCGAAGCGGTCGTTGACCTGCTTGAATCCGTCGAGGTCGAGCAGCAGCACGGCGACCGGGCCGCCGTCGCGCAGCGCCCGGCGCAGCCGCCGGGTGAACGTGAGCCGGTTGGGCAGCCCGGTGAGCTGGTCGGAATAGGCCAGCCGGCGCAGCCGGCCGACCAGCCGCAGGTTCTCGTTGGCGGCCAGCCCCTGTCGCACCGCGAGGGCCCCGAGCAGGGCCATCATGCCGATGAAGATCAGGTGCGGGGTCTGCCCGGTGGGCCGTCGGGAGAGCACCACCGCGACGATGGCCCCGCCGACCGGCAGGTACGGCAGGGCCACCCGCCACCACGGCGGCGGCGGCGAGTCGCTGATCTCCTCCTCGCCGTCGCAGCCGGCCGGCGGTGGGTGGCTGGTGGCGGCGCCCATCAACAGGTAGCTCAGCGGCCAGCAGACGTCGATCGGGTGGCCGGCGGCGTAGCTGCCGTGCGCGACGAGGGAGACGTAGGCCGTGTCGGCGGTGGCCCGGATGGCGAGGCTGGCTCCGATCAGGGTGAGCGCCCGCCACATCGGACGCGACGGCCCGGAGATCGCCACCAGGATGGTGAGCTGCATCAGGTCGAACATCGGGTAGAGCAGCCCGAAGGTGCGCAACGGGTCGGCGAGGTCGGCGGCGGCGACCTCGCGGAACGCCACCACCCAGCCGATCGGGATGAGCGCCAGCGCGACGATCACCCCGTCGAGCACGGTGCGCACCTGTCCGATCATGCTGCGCGGGGCGGCCAGGGAGCAGAGCAGCGCGGCGGTGCCGGTGACGATGCCGGCGGTGAAGAGCCCGCCGACCAGCGGGGTGTGCGGCAGCGGATGCCCGCCCAGCCGTTCGACCGTCCACACGGTGCGGCCGAGCGCGGCGAGCGCCATGGTGACGGCCAGCAGCGCCCAGAACCGGCGCAGCGGCACCGGGTGCCGGCGGGCCGCCCGGGTGCAGGCGACCGTCGCCCAGCTCGACACGGCCACCGCGCCGAGGTCGCTGACCAGGGCCGCCTCGGGCAGGTCCGCGAGCAGCCAGCCGGCTTCGCCGAGCACGACGAACGCGGCCGCGACGAGCCCGACGCGGCCGGCGAGCGGGGAGCGGGCCCGCGCCGTCATGGCCGGGTCCACGTCCTGCTGGGGCACAAGGTCGCTCCGGCTCTCTCTCAGACGTGCACCCTCGGCGATGAGGACCGGTTGCGGACGGCGAACGGCGCTAGCCTAGCCAGCCCCGGTTACCACCGCCACATCCGATCGGCGGGCGTCACTTGGTCGTGGAGCGCGGCTGCTCTCGTCGGTAGAGGGCGACCAGGACGCCGTGGCGTGGCTGCTCCGGACCGGCCTCCTCGGCGTCGCCGACGAGCTCCTCCAGGGTGGCCCGGAGCCGTCGCGCCTGCTCGGGGGTGAGCCGCAGGTGGCGCAGGTGCAGCAGCGGGTCGGGGTCGCCGGACAACTCCTGCGCGACCGCGCCCAGCAGCGCGGCGGTGGCCTCGGCGTCGCCCTCGCCGCCGATCAGCCGGAGGAAGGAACGTTCGTGGTACTGCTCGGTGCCGCCGCGGACCTGCCGGGTGTGCGCGAGCCGGACCATGCCGGCGTCGGTGAGCACCTTGAGGTGGTGGGCGACCGTGCCCTTCGCCGCGCCCAGCCCGGCGGCGAGCTGGCTGATGGTGGCGGGCCCGGCGCCGAGCGCGAAGAGCAGCCGGTGACGGAACGGGTGGGCGAGCGCCTTGAAGTGGGCCGGGGTGCGGACCTGGAGCGCGTCGGGGATCTCGTCGGGCACGACAGAAAGCGTCCAATTCTCTTGACGCTTTGTCAACCGGCTGCTCTACTGATCCGCACCCAACACTGTGGAAGCGGGGACACGAGATGCGCCAGGACGAGATCACCGAGGTCGTCGAGCGGTCCGCGAAGCTGGTCGCCGAGCACTACGTCTTCCCCGACGTCGCCGAGCGGATCGCCGCGCACCTGGGCGATCGCCTGCGCGCCGGCCGGTACGCCGACGTCGCCGGGCCGCCGGCGCTCGGCGACCTGGTCACCGAGGACCTCCAGTCGGTCAACCAGGACCTGCACCTGCGCCTCAAGCACCACGTCACCGCGCTGCCCGAACGCGACCAGGACCCGGACGAGGACGCCTGGGCCGCGCTGACCGCCCGACAGATGGGCGGCGTGGCCCGGGTGGAACGACTCGCCGGCAACGTCGGGCTGCTGGACCTACGGCCCTTCCTCGCGCCGCCCCAACTCGGCGGCGCGGCGGTCACCGCGGCGCTCGGCCTGCTCGCCGGCACCGACGCGCTCCTGCTCGACCTGCGCGGCAACCGCGGCGGCAGCCCCGACATGGTCGCCCTCATCTGTGGCTGGTTCTTCGCCGAACCGGTCCACCTGCACACCATGTACAACCGGGCCGGCGCCGGCCGGCAGTTCTGGAGCGCCGCCCACCTGCCGGTCCCCCGCTACGACCGGGACAAGCCGGTATACGTGCTGACCGGCCCCGACACCTTCTCCGGCGGCGAGGAACTGGCGTACGACCTCCAGCAGCTCGGCCGGGCGACGCTGGTCGGTGAGCGGACCCGGGGCGGCGCCCATCCCCGGACCGGCTTCCGGGCCCACCCGCACCTGGAGCTGACCGTGCCGGTGGCCCGACCGGTGCACGCGGTCACCGGCACCAACTGGGAGGGCTGCGGGGTCGCCCCCGACGTCGCGGCGCCGGCGGGCGAGGCGCGGGACACCGCGTACCGGATGGCCCTGGAGAGCCTGCTCGCGGCGGACCCGCAGCGGCCGACGGCGGACGAGGCCCGGGAGGCGGTGGCCGCCCTCGCCTGAAAGTGGCGAGCCGGCGATCACTGTCAGGCGGGCAGCTTGCAGGTTTCGCCGGCCAGGCTTGACATTGCGCTGCGGAACCGGGCCCACTCTTCGTAGCCACCCTCGACCGTGAACTCTGCCGTCACCCGATCCAACTGCTCCTGGGTCAGGTCGTCGGGCAACTTGCGCACTTCACCGAGGTACTGCCGGGCATGCGCCATGCTCGCCTCCCATGCCGCCTTCGCCTCGTCGCGCTCGGTACGCAGATCCGTGGGCGCCTCCCGCGACCAGAGCTGGCGCATGGTTTCCTCCTGTTGAGCCATCTGCTGCCCCAGCAGCGTGACCAGCTGGTTCCGCTGCATCCTGCCCTGATTGTCCAGCCGGAGCGCGTTGTTGCCGGTGGCACGGGTGGCCGAGATCGAGTCGCATGCGGCGAGAACCTGCCGCTGGTACGCCGCCCGCCGCTCCTTGCGCTCCGTCGCGGCGGTGCCTGGCAGCGGCGCGACGAAGGCAGCAACGACGAACGCTGCGCCCAGAACGGCAAGCATCGCTCTGACCGGCCGACTTTTCAACGGCGGAATCTTGATCCCGAGCGCCTCGATCTCGCCTAGCACGGCTGCCAAGAGGAAAACGATGCCGAGCGCCAGATAGACGTTGAGCCCGTCCATGTCCGCCTCCGACGCGAGCCGTTGTGAATCAGGATGGTTTTCCGGCTCCTATCAGGCAAGGCCCGCGTCCGGAATCTGACCCTGACCGATGAGCTGCGGCCTTAGATGGGCTCTTGACCCTCCGGCACTTCCGCTGCGTCGTTCGCGGCCGGCGGGCCGCCGTGCGTCCACGGGGTCTCCTCCAGCGCGGGGAAGTTGCCGCCCGGCAGGAACGCGTCCGCCAGCGTGGTCAGGCAGAGCCGCTCCCCCACCTCGGGCACGCTGCCCGGCGATGCGGTCAACCCGCGCCCCATCCCGCCGGACAGCTCCAGCACCACCTCGGTCTTGCCGTCCGTCCCGGGCGTCACGAAGACCACCTTCGCCTTCTGGCTCGGCCGGGCTGGCGAGTACACCGTCGCCCCCACCGGCACCAGCACCGGCTCGGTGGTGACTACCTGGATGCGGGGGCGCAGCACCGGACGCTTACCGGTGTCGTCCACCCGCTTCGGGTCCGCCAGGGTCACGTCGCCGACGAACGCCTCGCCGGTCAGCCGGTGCTCCGCCATGGCCAGCGGGTCGTCGTAGGCACGCTGGACCGCGTACGAGGCGAGGGCCCGCTCCAGCCGGTGCAGCCGCACCGCCGCGGTCACCGCCCCGTCCCGGCGCGGCTGCGGCCCGCCACCCGCGTCGACGTGCTCGGCGTACCCGGTGAAGGCGTCCCGGTCGCCGGCCCAGCGGCCGGCCACCCGCGCCCCGGGCGGCAGGCCACGCAGCAACCCCAGACCGCGCCACATCAGCTCCCAGGTCGGCGTGAGCTGGTCGCGCAGCAGCCCCGCCAGCTCCGCGTACGCCTCGGCGCGGGCCACCGGGTCCGCTTCCGCGTCGGCGTACCGGGCCATGGCCGGGGCGAGCCGGTGGTTGTCGAAGTCCGGGTCGGTGGCCGGTCCGGCGGGCGGGCAGCGTTCCGGATCCTCCGCCCGGGCGGCAGCCTCCGCCCCGGTCATGCCCGGCGGCGGGTCGATCCAGCCGAGCAGCGCCGGCAGGTGCAGGTCCTCCACCGCGCTCTGCCCGGTCGCCCAGTGCAGCGTCAACGCCTCGGTCAGCGCGACCAGGGCCGCCGAGCCGGGATGCTCGGCACGCTCGGCGAAGAAGGTCAGCCAGCGGCCGAGCAGCGGCACCGACGGGGGCACCGGGTACTCGCCGTCCGGCCGGCGGAAGCGGGTGGAGCGGCCGAGCAGCCGCAGGAAGGTGATGCCGGCCGGGTTGGGCACCAGCAGCTGCGGGGCGTCCACGTACCGGTGGCGCACGTCCTTGCCCCGGTCCACCGGCACCGCCTCGCTGGCCCCGCGGAACTCCTCCAGGTACGGCAGCACGATCCCGGCCAGCTCGGCGGCGAAGGCGAACCGCTGGTCCCGGTTGCGCGGCTGCGGCACGACCAGCAGCCGTGCCTCGTCCGGAGCCGCTCCGACCAGGGCGGCGAGCGGGGCGTTCGCCTCACCGGCCATGGCCAGCGGCACCAGCACCAGCGGGCGGCCGGACAGGTGCAGGTGGCGGACGGTGGCCACCGGCTGGGCCGCCCCGGCGGCGATCGCCTGCGCCTTGGCCAGGGCGCGCAGCGTACTCATGCGGGATCTCCGGCCAGGGCGTCGGCGCGCAGGCGGGCGGCGGCGCGCAGCAACGCGGCGGCCTCCACCTGCTCCGGGTCCGGGGCGCGCTCGCCCGTCGCGAGGGCCAGCACCTCGTCTATCCCGGCGACGCCGCCCAGCGCCTCCCGCACCGGCCGGCCCAGCCCGGCGGTGTGGCCGCGCGCCTCGTGCCGGCAGAAGTACGCCAGCTCGCAGGCGGCCAGGCAGTCCGGCGCGTAGCGGGCCGGCACCGTGGACAACGCCGTCCGCAGCGTCGCGGGCTCGGCCGTCGGGTCGACGGTGAAGCCGGCGGGCACGGCGGCGAGCAGGTCGTCGATCCGGGCTATCCGGTCGAGTTGGCGGCGCAGCACCAGCAGCTGCCGCCGGACGTCGAGCAGGCTGGCGACCGGCTGGTTGGTGAAGTCGCGCGGGCAGACCAGCACCACCTCGGGCGAGACGAGGTCCGGGTCGCGTCCCTCGGCGGTGAGCAGCTCACGCAGCGCCAGCACGTAGACGGCGGACTGGATGGCGGCGGCGGACACCTTGGCCGGATCGGCCTGACCGTCGATCACCGGGAAAGACTTGATCTCCACGACGTGGAACCGGCCACCCAGCCGGGCGGCCACCAGGTCCGGTTCCAGGTACACCCGCCGGCCGGCCACGTCCAGGCCGAGCAGCGGGTGGTCGTAGAGCGCCGCCCCGTCCCCCGGCGCGGTGAGGGCCGCCCGGGACCGTTCCGGCCGGTCCTCGTCACCACCCAGGTCCGTCCAGCTCGCCGCCGCCGGCAGCGGCACGCCCAGCCGCCGCGCGACCAGCCGCAGCAGCTCCACCCCGCCGTCGGCCTTGACCCGCGCCTCGAACGCGTTGCCCCGGGTGATGGCGAAGCGGGACTGGCCGAACCGGGCCGGGAAGCCGACCCGCTCGGCCAGCTTCGGCTTGTCCACCCCGGCACTGTCCAGCACCGCCCGGCGGGTGCAGCCCGGGTTGCCGGTCAGGGCGGCGATGGTTCGGGCATTGTGCCGCCGGGGCGGCAGGCCGCCCCGGATCTCGGCCAAGCGCTGCGCGGTGTCCGTCATGATCCGCCAGGATAGGCGGTGGCCGCCGGTCCGGCCCGGGTCGACGGTCAACCGACGGCGATCGACTCCGGCTCGGTGCGGACCGGGGAGCGGCGCACCAGCACGGCGACGGTCACCGCCGCGGCCAGGGCGAGCCCGGCCATCGACCGCAGCACCGTACGCAGCCCGCCGGTGAAGCCCGGGTCTGCCAGGTGCCCGGCGGTGGTGCTGGCCAGCACCGCCCCGACCACGGCGATGGCGACCGTCTCGCTGGTCAGCCGCGCCGTGTTGATCATCCCGGCGCCGGTGGCGGCGCGGGACGGGGCGACGCTGCCGATCGCGATCGCGTCGAGCAGGCCGATGGACAGACCCACGCCGATCCCGATGGTCAGCAGCGGCCCGGCCAGCGTGCCGGTGCCCACCCGCGGCCCGAGCACGGTCGCCCAGGCCGCGCCGGCCGCGACCAGCAGCACCGAGACGACGGTGACCGCGGTGGCCGGGACCAGCCGGGTCAGCGCCCCGCTGAGCAGCGGCAGCACCAGCGTCGGGGCGGTGAGCAGGATCAGCGTGGCACCGGCCGCGCCGGGGCTGAGCCCGACCACGGTGGTCAGGTACGACGGGAGATAGACCAGCAGCGGCACCAGCACCGCCACGATGGTGGCCGCCGCCAGGCAGATGCCGAGGAACCGGGGGCTCGCCAGCAAGGCCAGGTCGAACATCGGGTCGGCGCGGCGGCGTTCCACCCGGACGAAGAGCACCAGCAGGACCAGCGCGGCGACGAACGCGGCGAGGATGGCCGGCGCGGTCCATCCGTACGCGGGGCCCTGCACGAAGCCGAAGATGAGCAGCAGCAGCGCGGCGGTGAAGGACAGGGTGCCCGGCCAGTCGACCCGTCCCGGGTGCGGCTGGCGGGACTCCGGCAGCAGCGGCACCAGCCCGAGCACCACGCAGGCGGCCAGCGCCGGGGCGGCCATTACGGCCCGCCACCCGAGGCCCTCGATGAGCAGCCCGGCGATCGACGGGCCGAAGGCCAGGCCGACACCGATCGCCGTACCGAAGAGACTGAAGGCGCGGGCCCGGGCGCGGCCGTGGAACGCCCCGGCGAGCAGGGCGGAGGCACTGGTCGCCGCCGCGGCCGCCCCGATCCCGGCGAGCGCCCGGGCCAGGTCGAGCAGCAGCACGTTCCCGGCGACCGTGGCGAGCAGCCCACCGGCGGCGAAGACGGCGACGCCGACGGCGAAGACCCGGCGGCGGCCGAGGAGATCGGCGAGGGCGCCGGTGGCGAGCATGAAGCTGGCGAAGGTGGCGTTGTAGCCGTTCACCACCCACTGCACGCCGGCCAGGTCGGCGTGCAGGTCCCGGCCGATGTCCGGCAGGGCGACGGACGCGCCGGTCAGCGAGACCGGCAGCGCGACGGTGGACAGCAGGACGGCCACCAGCACGACGGCCGGATGATTGCGCACGATTCTCCCCGTTTGGACGGCGGCCCCAGCGTAGTTCCGGCAGATGGGGACGGGTCCGGTGACGGGTCGAAGATCACACGTCGGTCAGCGGTCGGCGGAGCGGTTCCAGGGCGAGCGGGGAGACAGCGCCCCCGCCGACGGCCGGCTGCGGCGGCGGTGCCGGCGGCCGGGCGTGCACGGCGGGCGGGAGACGGTGTGCACCGGCGCGGGTGGCGGGGTGACCGGCTGGCGGCCGATCAGCCAGCAGAGGAAGCGGGCCATGGTCAGCCGACCGGGAGGCGCTCGGCCTCGGCGCGGGAGATGTCGTACTGGGCGCCGCAGAAGGTGCACTGCTTCGTCCAGCGGGTGCGCACCGGGATCAGCGGCACGAAGAAGAGGGTGAACCTGGTGGCCCGCCGGGTGACGACCTGGGCCGCCTGGTTGCCGCAGTTGCGACAGACCTCGGTGACGACGCCGGACCGGACTACCTTGGTCCGGAGCCCGAAGATGAAGAACATCGCCGGCCAGTACCCAGCCGGGGCGCGAAACACACCCGCGAATTTCCTCGCCCCCGGCTGTCCGGATGCGCGACCCCCGTTCGTCACGCTGAATGGAAGTACGACCGAGGGAGTGAACCGATGAAGTACATGATGTTCGTCTGCACCGACACCGAGCCGGACCGGAACCCCGACGCCGCACCCGACATTGAGAAGTGGGTGGCCGAGCGGGACGCCAACGGGCAGCGGCTGACGGGCAGCGTGTTCGCACCGCCGTCGGCAGCCACCACCGTCCGGGTGCGCGACGGCGAACTGCTGCTCAGCGACGGCCCGTTCGCCGAGACCAAGGAGGTGATCGTGGGCTTCGACCTGCTCGAGTGCGCCGACCTGGACGAGGCGATCGAGGTGGCCCGCGCCCACCCGATGGCGTACGGGGGACGGCTCGAACTGCGCCCCCTGGTGGAGGGCTGACCGGATGACCGACGCGGCCGGGGCGGTCGCCGAGGCGGGCGCCGAGGCGTACCCGCGGATCGTGGCCGCCCTGATCCGCGCCACCGGCGACTGGACCCTGGCCGAGGACTGCGCCCAGGAGGCCCTCGCGGCCGCCCTGGAACGGTGGCCCCGCGACGGCGTACCGGCGAATCCGGGCGGCTGGCTGATGACCGCCGCCCGGAACCGGGCCGTGGACGTGCTGCGCCGGGCCGCCGTGGAACGCCGCAAGCTGCGCGAGCTGGCCCTGCTCACCGATCCGGAACCGACGCCGACGGGAGGGGACGTGGTGGACGACCGGTTACGGCTCATCTTCACCTGCTGCCACCCGGCGCTGGCCCTGGAGGCCCGGGTGGCGCTGACCCTGCGCACCGTGGCCGGGGTGCCCACCGCCCACATCGCCCGCGCCTTCCTGGTCAGCGAGTCGACGATGACCCGCCGGCTCACCCGGGCCAAGACGAGGATCGCCGCCGCCGGTGTCCCGTACCGGGTGCCGACCGGGCCCGCGCTGGTCGAGCGCCTGCCGGGCGTCCTGGCCGTGCTCTACCTGCTCTTCACCCGGGGGTACGACGCCGACGGCGAGCCCGCGTTCGCCACCGAGGCGGTCCGGCTGGCCCGGCTGCTGCACACGCTCATGCCGGCGCAGCCGGAGGCGGCCGGGCTGCTCGCCCTCTTCCTGCTGCACCACTCCCGCCGGGCCGCCCGCCGGGACACCGACGGCAACCTGCTCACCCTCGACGAGCAGGACCGCTCCCGCTGGGACCGGGACGCGATCGCCGAGGGCGTCGCCCTGCTGGACCGGGCCGGCCACGGCCCGTACGCCCTCCAGGCCCGGATCGCCGCCGGTCACGCCATCGCCCCGACCGCCGCCGACACCGACTGGCCGGCGATCGCCCGCTGCTACGACGAACTGGTGCGGCTGCGGCCCACCCCGGTGGTCCGGCTCAACCGGGCGGTGGCCCACGGCTACGCGTACGGTCCCGCGCCGGGGCTGGACCTGCTCGCGGAGGCCAGCGCCGGCGGGGCACTGGACGGCTACCCGCCCGCGCTGGCCGCGGAGGCCGAGCTGACCGCCCGTCTCGGCGACCGGGTACGCGGCGCGGCGTTGTTCCGGGCGGCGGCCGAGGCGGTCCGCTCCGAGCCGGAGCGGCGTGCCCTGCTCCGGCGGGCCGCCGAGCTGTCCGGCTGACCCTTGGGGAGCTGACATCGCGGGCGACCCGGCGGGCGGGCCGGTCAGTTCGCGGCCTGGTCGGTGAGGTGGTCAACCACGGTGCGGACGGTGTCGATCGGGATGGCGAAGCCGAGGCCGATGCTGCCGTCGTCCTGGCCGGCGGTGGCGATGGCCACGTTGATGCCGACCACCCGCCCGGCGGTGTCGACCAGCGCGCCGCCGGAGTTGCCGTGGTTGATCGCCGCGTCGGTCTGGACCAGGCCGGTCATCCCGTCGACCGAGCGGTCCAGCGCGGAGACGATGCCCGAGGTGACCGTCCCCGCCAGGCCGAGCGGGCTACCGAAGGCCAGCACCGTGTCGCCCACCCGCAGCGTCGAGTCGGTGCCGAGGGTGGCCGGGGTCAGCCCGGAGAGACCGTCGGCCCGCAGCAGCGCGATGTCCGCGCCGGTGTCCCGGCCGACCAGGGTGGCCGGGGCGGTGCGCCCGTCGGCGAGCTGCACGCTCAGCCGGCCGCCCGACTCGATCACGTGGGCGTTGGTCAGGATCAGCCCGTTCCGGTCGAGGATCACACCCGAGCCGAGGCTGGTGCCGGTGTTCCCGGCCGCGGTGACCGTGACGATGCTCGGTGACACGGTGCCGACCACGCCGGAAAGGGTGTCAATCGCGCCGGCCGGCGTGACCCGCACCGCCGCCGCGGCCGTCCCGTCGCCGACCAGCCGGTCCACGGCCAGCGCGCCGGAGGCGCCGCCGCCCAGCATGAGGACGAGCGTGACCCCGGCCGCGCCCAGCCGGCGACGCCACCGGTCCGACCCGGCGCGGGTCCCGGCGGCCGGTCCGTCCGGCGGGGGAATCGGCGGGGCGCCCGGCGCGGGCAGGTCGGCGGGAGGCCAGCCGGGCCGATCGACGAGGCCGGCGGCGGGCGGGTCGGGTGGGGCGGCGACGACGGTGCCGGTGCTGGCGGGGCGGCTCATCGTGTCGGTCATCGGGTCACCGCCCAGCCAGCGTCGGGTCGGTGGGCACCGGCCGGAACAGGATCCCGCTCGCGGTCGGCGGCCGGGGTCGGCGGGCGGGTGCGTCGCCGCTGGCAGGCGACGAGGTGGCTGGCCAGGATGGTGGTCGAGCCGGCCCGGACGCAGGCGTCCGCACCGGCCTGGAGCACGTCGGCGATGGCGGCGGCGGGGGCGTCCTGCTCCGCGAGTACCAGCAGGGCGGACCCGGCCGGCAGCCGGCGGTGCACCCGCGCGACGGTCGCCACGTCCGGGCAGACCAGCAGCACCAGCTCGCCGGGCTGCACGTAGTCGATGTCGTTGGTGCGCAGCACCCGCCAGGCGGCCGACAGGTGACGGGTGAGCCCGGTGACCCGGCTGGCGTCGCCGAGCACGGCGATGGTGGGAGCGGTCAGGTCGATGACGCCGGTCATGGATCCTCCTCGGTCCGGTGATGCCTCCACCGTCGCGCGGGGGATCTGAGGCTGCCTTGTGCCGTTACCTGTCAGTTCGCTCTAGTGAGCGGCTGATCGGCATGTCCCGCCTTGCGGTGGGACGGTCCCGGTTTTACCCGCGTGGGCGGTTCCGGGTTGACGCTTCGTGGCCACCGGCCCGGCGGGGCGGGTCTTACGGTCGGCTCCACGTCCTGCCACCGGGCCACTCCCGGCGGTGGTGACCTCACGCGCGAGGGTGGCGAGGTTGTGTGCGGCGTTCAGGTCCCGATCGATGACGAGGCCGCAGGAGTTGCAGGTGTAGGTTCGGACACGCAGCGGCAGCTTGGCTTTCACCGCGCCGCAACCCGAACAGGTTTTGCTGGAGGGATACCAGCGGTCGGCCACGATCCGCCGGCCGCCGTTCCATTCGGCCTTGTATGTCACCTGTCGACGGATCTCACCGAACCCGGCGTCCGCGATCTGCCGGGCCAGACGCCGGTTGCGCAGCATGCCAGCCACGTTCAGGTCCTCGACCACGATCGTGCCGTACGTGCTGGCCAGCCGGGTGGTGAGTTTGTGCAGGTCGTCGCGACGCAGGTTCGCCACCCGCGCATGCGCCTGGGCAACCTGCTGGCGGGCGCGTTCCCACCGCTTCGACGGCCGCTGACCGGTACGTCGGTCCGGGCCGACACGTCGGGACATCTGCCGAGCCAGACGCCGCATCCGCTGGGCCGCCTCGTCGAGGTGGCGAGGGTTGGGCACCATCTCACCGGTGGACAGTACCGCCAGGTGGGTGACTCCCACGTCCACCCCGACCACCGCCCGCGGGCGCGTCGGCATGCGCTCGGTCCGCTCGATTTCCACGCAGAAAGCGACATGCCACCGTCCGTTGTCACGGCGTACGGTGGCCGACAGGATCCGGGCCGTGCCCGCCTCGATGCGGCGGGCGAGCTTGCGGGTCGACTCGTGAGTCTTCAACCGGCCCAACCGGGGCAGCACCACATGCTTGCGGTCCGGCTCCACTCGGATCGCGCCGGTGGTGAACCGGACGCTGGGGGTGGCGCGACGGCGGGACTTGAACCGGGGGAATCCCACGCGCCGGCCGGCGTGTTGTCCGGCGCGGGAGTCGGACCAGTTCTTCAGCCCGCGCGCCAGGTTGTCGAGGCCGGTGTTGTACGCCTCCTTGGAGCACTCAGCCCACCACGGCGCCACGTTCGGCTTCGCCGCGTTCCACGCCTTGCGCAACTGAGCCAGGCTCCACCCGACGGTCGGGGTCAGCTGCTCATCGGGCGTGCCGTAAGTGCATTCCGCAACACGCTGGTCCATGACGGCCTTCACCCGGGCCAGGGCCCAGTTGTACGCCACCCGGGCCGCGCCCGCGTGCGCCAACACCGCCCGCTCCTGCGACGCCGTCAGGTCCAACGCGAACCGGTACGCCCGGATCGTCTTCACGCAGGTATGCCCTGTGCGGTGACGGCCTCGACCGCCCGGCGCGCACCGTTCACAGCGGCCCGGCAACCGTAGAGGCGCGCCCACAACGAGGCCAGGATCACGTGACGTCCCGGACAAGATCCTCGCCCACCTCTGCCGGATCAACCATGAGCAGCTGGCGGCCGTGCGCGGCCAGAGCCGCCTCAACGCACTCGACGCCGAAGCTGGCGAACCCGTCCCGACGCTCCACCACAATGGTGGTCACCGCCGGGTCACGCAGCAGGGCGAGGAACCTCTTGCGATGCCCGCTCAACGCGGACCCCACCTCGGTCACCACCTGCGACACAGACAGGCCCGTCCGGTCGCCCACAACACGACCCGAGCAACCTGTCGATCCAGGTCCGTGCACTGGCCGGCAGACGACACCCGGGCATACACCACCACTCACTCAGCGCCAGCCCAGCCCGCAGGTAGCGGCTCGCCCACCATGATGAGCCGACCCAACCGGTAGGTGGGAACAGGCAACATCCCAGCCGCGTACCGCCGCCGCGGTGACATACGCGACGCCCTGAGATGCCGCCCACTCCTTCAAATTCACCCAAACACCATAGCCCGCTATCCATTAGAGACCACCCAACCGCTAGCAGCGTCGATCCCTTTCTGTGGAAACCCGGTGTGCTGCGGCAACTCTCGAGCGGCTACGAACTTGATGACGCAAACGGATCAGCCGGGACGGCCGAGTGGGCGGACGCGGGTGAGTCGTTGACGACATCAAGTTGGTAGCCGTCGGCAAGCCGTCCCTGCCGGAAAACGCGCCCCCGGCAGGGACGGATTGCCGGCCAGGTCAGGCGTTCGCCGGCAACTCCACCGAGAGCCAGATCGGCTGCCAGTCGGCCATCTCGTGGTAGCGGCGCAGCTCGGACAGGCCCGCGACGGTCCCGCTCCAGGCCGCGTACGGGGGGTTGCCCTCGTCGAAGCCGCTCTGCACGAAGGTGAGCCGGGTCCTGCCGTCGGAGCCGTCCAGCTCCCAGGTGCCGACCCCGTTCGGGCCCCAGTCGACGGAGAGCTTCCGGCCCGGCTCCAGGTCGACGATCTTCGCGGCGTCACCGTCGGCGTCGAGGCCGCCCATGGCGAACCGGCCGCCGACCCAGGGCTCGATTCCGATCGGGTAGCCGAACCAGGCGCTGGCCTGCTCAGAGTCGATCAGGGACCGCCAGACCCGCTCGACCGGGGCGGCGATCAGCAGCTCCCCGCGCATCTCGGCGGACGCGAAGTCGGTGCGCGGCAGCGGCGGCCGGCCCTCCAGGTACGCGGCGAGGTTGGCCAGCGACAGCGCCCACCAGGTGTGCAGCACGCCGCGGATGGTGCTGCCGTCGAACGCCTCGGACATCTTGAAGTGGCTCTGGGTGAGGGTCAGCACAGTGCTGTCCGGCCCCTCGGCGTCCAGGCGTATCTCGCTGGTGGTCTCCACGCCGTCCAGCAGCCAGGCGAAGCGGATCGTCGCGTCGTCGGCGTGCAGCAACCGCTGGTGTGGCGTGTCGCCCTCCGGGGTGTGGCGGCCCCAGAACTCGTACCGGTGGGGCAGGTCGACCTCGACGTGCTCGGCGAACCAGCGGCGCAGCGCGGTGGGATCGGTCAGCGCGCTGCGGACGGCCTCGGCCGGTGCGGCCAGCCGGACGCGCAGGGTCAGCAGGTCATTCATGGTTGTCGCCCTTCGGGTAGCAGGCCACGGCGAGCTTGAAGGCGTCGCCCTCCGCACCGCCGTAGCGGGTGAACAGGTCCCGCAGCGTCGTCTGCAGGTCGTGCAGGAACTCCTGCCGCCGCTCGGCGGGCACCCGCATCTCGCCGGAGACGCCGATCGAGGGCAGCTCGGGGGCGGTGCGGTCCAGGGCGGCAATGTCGGCCTGGACCTCCTCCATGAGGTCGAGCAGGTAGCCCAGGCTCAGCTCGTCGCGGACCCGCCGCGCCCCGCCGATCCGACCGACCAGCCGGGGCGAGAGCCAGTACGACCGGGCGGCGGCCTGGTAGATGCCCTCGCTGATGCCGCGCACCTTTCGGGCCGAGACCTGCTCGACCAGGCCGGCCGCGACCAGTTGCTTGACGTGGTAGTAGACGCGCTGCGGCGTCTGGTCCAGCCGGGCGGCGACCTCGGTGCAGGTGCGCGGCTCGGCGAGCTGCCGCAGCACCTCGATGCGCTGCGGCTTGAGCAGGGTCTCGGCCTGCTCGCGCTCTTCCAGGTACAGGACATCTCTCATAGCAAAAATCAGTTTGTACGTACAAAACTTCTTTGTCAATGGGATCGACGAAAGGCCGCGCGGTCCGCGCGGCCTTTCGTCGGGGCGTACCGGGGTCAGGGCGTCCAGTCGGGACGCAGCGGGTAGCCGTTGACCCCCTGCGGTCCATTGTGCGTGGCGAGCACCTGATGCAGCTGGATGCCGTTGCGCTCGAAGGCCATCCGGGAGCCGGCCATGTAGAGCCCCCACACCCGAGCCGTGCCCGGGCCGACCTCGTTCACGCAGAAGTCCCAGTGCTCGACCAGGTTGCGGCACCAGCCGGCCAGGGTCAGCGCGTAGTGCTGGCGCAGGTTCTCCTCGTGGTGCACCTCCAGCCCGGCGTCGTGGATCTCGCTGATCAGCCGGCCCGGCCCGGCCAGCTCACCGTCAGGGAAGACGTACCGGTCGATGAAGGCGCCGGAACGGTGCGGGGCGCGGTTGTCCGCGCGGGTGATGCAGTGGTTGAGCAGCCGTCCGCCCGGCTTGAGCCGGCTGCGCAGCGCCCCGAAGTAGGTCGGGTAGTTGCGCACGCCGATGTGCTCGGTCAGCCCGATCGAGGAGATCGCGTCGAACTGCTCGCGCGGCGCGTCGCGGTAATCCAGGTGCCGCACCTCGGCGAGGTCACCCAGCCCCTCCCGCTCGATCGCCGCCTGCGCCCACTGCGCCTGCGCCTGCGACAGGGTCACGCCGAGCGCCTTGACGCCGTACTCCCGGGCCGCGTGCCGGACCATGCCGCCCCAGCCGCAGCCGACGTCGAGCAGCCGCATTCCCGGGCTGAGTGCCAGCTTGCCGGCGACCAGGTCGTACTTGGCCCGCTGCGCCTGCTCCAGCGTGTCGTCCGCGCTGTGGAAGACCGCGCAGGTGTACGTCATGGACGGGCCGAGCACCTTCTCGTAGAAGGCGTTCGAGACGTCGTAGTGGTGGGAGATCGCGTTGCTGTCCCGGGTCCGCGAGTGGCGCAGCCCGTTCATCACCCGCTTCCAGCGCGGCGCGGCCTCCTGCGGTGGGGGCGGCGGCGGCATCAGCCGCTCCCAGCCCAGCCCTCGGACCAGGGCCAGCGCCTCACCCACCGCCGGGATGCGCAGGTGCACCTGGTCCTTGAGCACCTTGAACGCCTCGTACGGGTCACCCGGGTGCACGCCCTCCAGCCCCAGGTCGCCGCTCACGTACGCCCGGGCCATGCCCAGGTCGCCCGGCGCGGTGAGCAGGTACGACAGGCCCCGCTCGGAGCGGATCGCCAGGGTGATCCCGGCGTCGGCCGGGCCGAGCGCGCTGCCGTCGTACCCGGTGATGCGGATGGGCAGGTCGCCGGTGGTGACCGCGCGGACCACGTCGGCGACGGTAGGGCCGGTACGCCGGCCGCCCGCCGGCGGGCCGGACGGGGCGTCGGCCGCCCCCTGTTCACGGTCGATCAAGCTCACTGTCGTGCCACCGCCTTTTCGTAGAGTCCCGTGAGCCGGTGGTCCGGGTCGTACCGGTCCCGTGCGACGCGCCAGAGGTCGCCGCCGTAGAGCCGGTCGAACTCGTCCCGTTCGTAGTACGCGTCGGAGTAGAGCGACTTGTGCCCGCCCACCTCCGACACCGCGCGCTCGACCGCCCGGTTGACGTCGCCATCCGCGGCGCCCCCGGTGATCGGCACGCTCCCCCAGAAACCGATGTTCACATAGCTTTCCCCGGGCTGGAGGGGATACAGCGGCCACGCCCGGGCCGATCCGGGGCCGGCCGGCTCGCGCAGCCGCAGCGGGCACAGCCAGACCGGGGTCATCCCCACGTTGCGGGTGAACCAGCGCAGGAACTCGGCCGTTCCGCCGAGCGGGATCTCCACGTCCTGCACCACCCGCTCCCGGGCCGGCCGGCCGCGCCAGCGGTCGATCCGGGCGGCCACCTGGTGGCGGTGCTCCAGCCGCACCAGCCGGTGGTAGAAGTCGCTGCGCCGGTAGCGCTGGGGCCAGAGCCGGCGGACCACCGGGTGCTGCACCCCGAACGCCGCCGAGCACCAGAACCAGTCGGTGTCCCAGCGCCAGAGGTAGTCGTACGCGGTGAGCACGTCCCGGGTACGCCGGCGCAGCGAGCGGTAGTAGATCTCCTGGCCGGTGTAGTCGCTGGGCCGACCAACCACGTCGTCGGTGAACGTGCCCAGTACCAGGTACGCCTCGCCGGGGCTGAACATCACCCCGTCCATCGCGTCGACCGGCTCGCCCTCCCAGGAGCCCTTGGCGATCACCTCGCCGATCGCGTCGGTCAACTCCTCGAGACGGGTGAACCGGATGTTGCGCAGCGCCACGTACCGGCGGGCCGGCTGCAGTTCGATGCGCAGCCGGGTGGCGTACCCGAGGCTGCCGAGCGAGTTGGGGAAGGCCCGGAACAGTTCGGCGTGCTCCCCTTCCGGCCGGGCGGTGACGATGTCGCCGGCCCCGGTGAGCACGTCCATCTCCAGCACCGACTCGTGCGGCAGGCCGTTGCGGAACGAGGTGGACTCGATGCCCAGGCCGGTCACCGCGCCGCCCAGGGTGATGGTCCGCAGCTGCGGCACCACCAACGGCATCAGCCCGTGCGGCAGGGTCGCGTCGACCAGGTCCTCGTAGGTGCACATGCCCTGCACCTCGGCGGTGCGGGCGGTCGGGTCGACGGCCAGCACCCCGGTCAGGCCGCTGACGTCGAGCCCCGGCGTGCGGGGCGCGGATCGGGGACGGAACAGGTTGGAGGTCTGCTTGGCCAGCCGTACGGGTTCCCCGGCGGGCACCGCGGCGTAGGAGCGCCGCAGCGTGTCCACCGCCCGTTCATGATCACGGACAGCGTGCATGAGATCACCTTACGCCCGGGTACGACGATTGGTGGGATGACCACAGTGGCGGTTTGGGGTCGGACGTGCGACAACCGGGTTACCGTGGCGGGCATGCCCTCCCCCGCCCTCGCCGCCCTCGACGCCGCCGGCCTGCCCTACCGGGTGATCCGGCACGGACCGGTCCGCAGCCTCGCCGAGGCGGCGCAGGCGCGCGGTGTCGCGGTGCCCGACGTGGTCAAGACCATCGTGGTCCGGCGGGGCGAGGACGACCACCTGTTCGTGCTCACCCCCGGCGACCGGGTGATCTCCTGGCCCAAGCTGCGCGCGCTGCTGGCGGTGAGCCGGATGTCCATGCCGGACGCCGCGGCGGCCAGGGCGGCGACCGGCTACGAGCGCGGCACCATCACCCCGTTCGGCTCAACCACCGCCTGGCCGGTCGTCGCCGACGAACGGCTGCGCGGCCGGGAGATCACCCTCGGCGCGGGTGAGCACGGGGTGGCCGTGGCGGTCGACGCGGACGCGGCCCTCGCCACCCTGGGCGCCACCGTCGCCGACGTCACCGACCCGGAACCCACCCGCTGACCACTGGCCGGCCCGGCCCGGCCGGCATAGCGTGGAGGGATGCCGAAAGCCGTCTGGAACGACCTGGTCATCGCGGAGAGCGACGACACCGTGGTGGTCGAGGGCAACCACTACTTCCCCCGTACGGCGTTGCGCGACGATCTGATCCGCGACTCCGCCACCCACACGGTCTGCCCGTGGAAGGGCACCGCCTCCTACTACACCCTCGAAGACACGGGCCGGACCAGCCAGGACGCCGTCTGGTACTACCCGGACCCGAAGCCGGACGCGGAAATGGTGCGCGACCGGGTGGCCTTCTGGAAGGACGTGAAGGTCGTCGACTGAGTCACGCGCCGTCGAGGCGACTGGCCATCGACGGACGCGGTGGGCAAGGATGCCCTCATGGCCGACCCGCACACCGACCCGCCGGGCACCGTCTACGGCGCCCGCCGCCCGGGCCGCCCCGGCCTGCCGCAGGACCCGCTGATGCGGATGGCGCTGGGCGTGGCGGTGGCCGGCGTATTCCTGGGGCTCTTCTTCGCCACCGGCGTGCTCGGCGGTGGCGGCGGCGAGCGGCCGGTGGTGCCGGCGGCGGCCGCCGGCGGGTCCAGCGCGGCCCGGACCAGCGCGGCGGCGGCCGCGCCCAGCACGGCGGCCGCGCCCACCACCAAGGCCGCGCCGTCGCCCAGCACCGCGCCGACCACACCGCCCGCCCCGGCGAACGGGCCGAAGGTGTTCCACTCGGTGCCCTCCGGGCTCTGCCTCGGGCTGGAGAGCGACCAGCAGCAGGCAAAGGCGCAGCTCGCCCCGTGCACCGGCGGGCCGGAGCAGCAGTGGGTGGCCAGTCAGCTCGCCCCGGACGCGGTGGCGCTCACCGTGGCCGCCTACGGTCAGTGCCTGGACGTCGAGGGCGGCAGCACCGACGACGGGGCCAAGCTCCAGCAGTACCCGTGCCACGGGCAGGGCAACCAGCAGTGGCGGTTGCAGCCCGCCGGCCCGGGCGCGGTGCTGCTGGTCGCGGTACACAGCGGCAAGTGCGCGCAGCCCGAGGGGGCCGGCACCCAGCCCGGCACCAAGCTCGTGCAGGCCCCCTGCACCGGCTCCCGCGAGCAGCAGTGGACCGCCGGCTGACCGGTCAGCCCCGGTAGCTCCAGGCCCGACGCCCGACGGCGACGGGCACCACGAACGCCGGCTCGTCCGCCCTGCGGCGCAGTCGCAGGGAGAGCCCGGCTGCCCCGATCGACAACGCGCCGGCGGCGTACCAGGCCGGGGCGTAGTTGCCGAGGTGGTCGCGGACCAGGCCGGCGGCGGTCGCGGCGAGGGCCGCGCCGACCTGGTGGGCGGCGAAGACCCAGCCGAAGACCACCGCGCCGGACGCGCCGAAGTATTCGCGGCACAGCGCCACGGTCGGCGGCACGGTGGCCACCCAGTCGAGGCCGTAGAAGACGATGAACACCAGCATGCTCGGCTGCGCGGTGCCGGCGAAGAGGCTCGGCAGCACCAGCAGCGACGCTCCGCGCAGGGCGTAGTAGGTGCCGAGCAGCAGCCGGCTGTCCATCCGGTCGGTGAGCCAGCCGGAGGCCACCGTACCGGCGATGTCGAAGAGGCCGACCAGGGCGAGCAGGCCGGCGGCGGTGGTCTCCGGCATGCCGTGGTCGTGCGCGGCCGGCACGAAGTGGGTGCCGACCAGGCCGTTGGTGGTCGCGCCGCAGATCGCGAAGCCGCCGGCGAGCAGCCAGAACGGCCGGGTGCGCGCGGCGGCGCTGAGCGCGCCGACCGCCCGGGCCGCCGCCCCGCCGGCCGGCGGCGTCGGGGGCACCACCTCGGTCGCGCCGTAGGCGGGCAGGCCGAGATCCGCCGGGTGCTCGCGCAGCAGCCACCCCACCAGAGGTACGACCGCCAGCGCGGCCCCGGCGACGACCAGCGCGGCCACCCGCCAGCCGTGGTCGCGGACCAGCACGGCGACCAGCGGGAGGAAGACGAGCTGGCCGGCGGCCCCACCGGCGGTGAGCACACCGGTGACCAGGCCGCGACGGTGGACGAACCAGCGCCCGGTGACGGTCGCCACGAAGGCGAGGGCCATCGAACCGGTGCCGAGGCCGACCAGCACGCCCCAGCAGAGGATCAACTGCCAGCTCGCGCTCATCGCCACGGTGAGCCCGCTACCGAGGGCGACCAGCACCAGCGCGGCAGCCACCACCCGGCGGATGCCGAACCGGTCCATCAACGCGGCGGCGAAGGGGGCGGTGAGCCCGTAGAGCATCAGGTTGACCGAGACGGCGGCGGAGATGGTGGCGAGCGGCCAGCCGAACTCCGCGTGCAGCGGGTGCAGCAGCACCCCGGGCGTGGCACGGAAGCCGGCCGCGCCGACCAGCGCGACGAAGGAGACGCCGGCCACGAGCCAGGCCGGATGAAGACGGTGTCGGGTCACGCTCCGAGTCTCGGGGGCAGCGGACGGCACGACGAGTGGCCGGAAAGCCATCATGCGCAATAATCGGGCCATGACGTTCGCCCCGCACCGGATCGCGGTGCTCGCCGTCGACCAGGTGGTCGGGCTCGACCTCGGCACCCCCGCCCAGGTCTTCGGCTCGGCCCGCACCGACGACCTGCGGCCCCTCTACACCGTCGACACCTGCACGGCCGGGGGGCGACCCGTCCGCAGCACCGGCGGCTACCAGGTCGTCCCCGAGCACGGCCTGGAGCTGACCGAGACCGCCGACACGGTGATCGTTCCCGGCGTCCACGCCTGGTCAACCCGGTTCGACGGCGTCTTCGACCCGGCGGTCACCGCAGCGCTGCGGGCCGCCCACCAGCGGGGCGCGCGGATCATGTCGATCTGCACGGGGGCGTTCGTGCTCGCCGCCGCCGGCCTGCTCGACGGACGCCGGGCCACCACCCACTGGGCGTACGCGGACCTGTTCCGCCGGCTGCACCCGGCGGTGGACCTCGACCCGGACGTGCTCTTCCTCGACACCGGCGACGTGCTCACCTCGGCCGGGGTGGCCGCCGGCATCGACCTCTGCCTGCACGTCATCCGCACCGACCACGGCAGCGAGGTGGCCAACCGGGCCGCCCGCCGCTGCGTGGTGCCGCCGTGGCGGGACGGCGGTCAGGCCCAGTACATCGAGCGCCCGGTCCCCCGGGCCGCGGAGGCCGGCACCGCCGCCACCCGGGAGTGGGCCCGGCACCGGCTGCACGAGCCGGTCGCCCTACGCGATCTGGCCGCGCACGCGCGGATGAGCGTACGGACGTTCACCCGGCACTTCCGTTCGGAGACCGGGCTGAGCCCGGCGCAGTGGCTGCTCCAGCAACGCACCGAGCACGCCCGGCTGCTGCTGGAGAGCACCGAGCTGACCGTCGACCAGGTCGCCCGGCAAGCCGGCTTCGGCACCACCGCCGCCTTCCGGCAGCACTTCCACCACCGGGTCGGCGTCGCCCCCACGGCGTACCGGCGCACGTTCCGCCGATCCTGACCCACCGGCGAGCAACCGCGACCGGCGCGGCCTCGCCGCCCACCCGCCCTGACCGGCGGCTCAGGCCAGCAACGCGGCCCCTGCCTGGCCCGACCTGCGGCTCAGGACAACGGCGGCCGGTGGCGGCCCCTGCCTGGCGCGACCTGCGGCTCAGGCCGGACTGGTCCCGGCCGGGGCGACCTCGGCGCGTGCACCGCAGGTCGCGGGGCGGCGCGGCGCCCTGGCGATGGGCGTTGACCTGCGGCTCAGGCGAGATGCGGTTGCCGGCGCAGGGCGCGCAACTGGGCCAGATGCATCGGCAGGTGGACGCGCGTGTGCAGGTCCAACACCCGGCCCCAGGGCAGCGACTCGTCCACGTCCAGGTCGAAGCCCTCGCGGAGCACGGTGTCGACCGAGGTCTCGGCGGCCGGCCCGAGCCGTTCGGCCAGCGCACAGAGCTTCTGGCTCGTGGCCCGGAGCAGGGCGGCCAGGGCGTCCAACCCGCCACACTCGGAGACCAGCGCGTCGAGCTGCGGCCGGTGGATCGTCTCCAGGTCGTAGTAGGCGAACGGCGAGCCGGCCAGCACCGCCTCGGTCGCCTCGCTCATCAGCTCGTCGTTGGCGGCCAGGTGCGCCACGATCTGGTCGGCGCCCAGCTCCCCGTCCGCCGGCGGCCCGAACCCGCCCGCGTCCACTTCCGCCAGTACCAGCTCGTACGCCCGCCGCAGCTCCACCGCGTCCACCTCGTCCATGCCCGCATCCAACTCCCGCCCCCGACGGCGGCACCGCGACTACCCCGCCCGGTTCACCCGGACGAGGTCCACGAACCCGCCGCGATCTTGGAAAGTTGCCCTTCGCATCTGCCGGGTGCGTAGACGCCGTT